>JAFGRT010000173.1 GCA_016935015.1 Acidobacteriota bacterium
AGGTAATCTACCAGCCGCAGGCCATCGGTCTGTTCATAGTCGTGCACCTGCTGCAGGTACCACTGCAGGAAGGGCAGCCCGCCGTGGGCCTGGCGGTCGGGTCCGTCGGGACAGCCGTCGGCGGCCGAGGTGAAATAGGCGCACCAGCCCCAGACCACCGGCCCCAGCACCTCGGCGGCCGGATCCGCGGCCTTGATGGCCGCGGCATACTCCACGGTCCGCTGCCAGATTTCGTCATAGGTGACCGGCGCGGGGTGGACGTCGCGGTGGGTGCTGTTCCAGAGCATGGGCTCGTTGTCCAGGGCGTAATAGCGGACGCCGCCCTCGGCGGCTGTCCCATGGTGGGTGATGAGATGATCGATCCAGTCGGTGACGAAGTCAGGACCGATCGCCACGGATGTGTCCAGCGGATCGTTGCCGGTGACGTACCCGCCGGCGGCCAGGATACCGTTGCCGGCATCGGGCCGGCACCAGGGCGGATAGCCCGAGTAGGTGCACTCCGTCTCCGTCTGGGGGCCGTACTTGGCCACGGAAAATCCCCAGCGCACCGTCCGGTCGACGGGCGTCCAACCGATGAGGGGCACCGTGATGAGCGCCTCGCGCCCGGCGGCCAGGGTCTCGTCCACGAAACGGTCGGCAGCCGAGTTGTCGGGCAGGTCCTCGGGATGGGCGTTGTCTTCCGGGATATTCAGGAAGAACCAGTCCATGGCCCGGTTGCTCGTATCCGTCTGCCAGGAATAACGAGTGGTGGAATTGCCGCCCCAGCGCCGTGCCGTGAACCCGGGCGACGACAGCTGGGACGCCTCCCCGAAGCTGACGCCGTAGATCAGCGGGCTCACCGGCCGGCGGTCGGCGTCGGGGTCCACCGTCACGGCGACGGGGGTGGGCGGCGGCGGAGGGCCGCTGCGTTCCGCCACCAGAATGTCATCCACGTACACCGTTGCCTGGTCATCACCCGAGGCATCCTGCAGGCAGAAGCCATTCATGACGCCGGCGGCCAGGCCGAGATCGGCGAACGGCACCCGCACCTGCACCCACGTTTCGCCGGGCAATGAGCCGCCGGGCAGGTAATCGGCCAGCGGCGCACTGCCGGCCAGGGACGTGCCCGTATAGAGGGCCACGGTCAGGACCTGTCCGCCCGCGGCGCCGCCGTGGATCCAGAAATCGAAGGCCTCGTAATCATCGGTAGACAGGCCGCTGGCCACGTGAAAATAGACCCCGGCCCAGCCATCCGGCTCCCAGGCCACGGCCATCGTCCCGGCATGAACGACTGATGAATGGGCCAGGTCACGGACGGCCCAGCTCCAGTCCTGGAAGCCGTTCTGCAGCTGGTCGTCGTAGATCACCCTGTCCGCCGCCGCCACCGGCACCAGCCCGGCGAGCAGAAAGATCAGGATCCAACTCCCCTTGCGTAAAAAAAAATTCTTGGGCATAACACCTTTTCCCACCGGATGTTGGTAAGCGATCGACCAGCCGCAAGTGCTTGATCGCGGGCGGCCATCCGGGTCGCCTTCCCCGGAAATCATCACGAAAATGATGCCCTAATGTAACAAAAATATGGCAACCTGTCGATCTGAATTCTGGAAAATGATCGGCCGTTACTTCTGTAGACGTATCCGGTTTTCAGTTGCGGATATTTGGGAATGGGTCGACCCGCCCCCTTCCGGTCTCATATTGTCCTGATTCTCTTGAATGCCGCCCGGCCCTGCCCTAAGATAAAAGCCAGAGGAAGCGACCGGTCTGCGATAACAGGTTTCCGCGGTCCGGCGTCATCATGTTTATGATCAACAACGGCTATATATATACCGATACGATCCGGTTCGCCGACGAAGGCCGGACAGTGGTCGATTTCTACACGCGGCATTACCGCCACTCTCCGGCTGAAACCTGGTGGACCCGCATCCTGGCCGGGCAGATCCGGCTGAACGGCCGCCCGGCCTCGCCCGCTGAAATCCTCCAACGGGGGGATCACTTGACGTTCCACCGTCCGCCCTGGGAAGAGCCGGACGTCCCCACCGACGTTGGTCTGCTGTTCGCCGATGATGACCTGCTGGCGCTGGCCAAGCCAGCCGGGCTCCCCGTACTGCCTGGCGGCGGATTCCTCGATCACACCCTGCTCCACCTGGCGCGCCGGCGCTTTGGAGAGGCCTGCTCGCCCGTTCATCGCCTGGGCCGCGGCACGTCAGGCGTCATTCTCTTTGCCCGTCACGCCCGGGCCGCCTCCCGTCTGGGCCGGGCCCTGCAGAACCGGCAAATCAGTAAAATCTACCTGGCCCTGGCCACCGGCACGGACCTGCCCGCCGCCTTCACTGTGGATGCTCCCATCGGACCCGTACCCCACTCGCCGCTGGGCACCGTCCACGCCTGGTCGCCGGCCGGCCGCCCGGCCTTCAGCCTGGTGAGGTTGCTTTCGGTCCGGCCCGGCGAAAACGCCTCCCTTGTCGAGGTGACCATTATCACCGGCCGCCCCCACCAGATCCGCATCCACCTGAGTCACGCCGGCTATCCGCTGATGGGTGATCCCCTCTACGAAAAAGGCGGCCTTCCCCGTCCCAATAGTGCCGACACGAATTCCCCCGCCCTGCCGGGCACGGGCGGATATTACCTGCATGCATGGAAAATTCGCTTCCCCCACCCCACCACGGATCAGGACATGGAAATCGTCGCCTCGCCCCCGCCCGGTCTGAATCCAGCCTCCCCCTGACCCATGGGTCGGCACTGCCTTCCACATTGAAAATGGGCACTGCGTATGATCCGGAGATACGTCTCTCTGCTTGGTCGATTCACCGGCACCGAAATCGAATCGATCCTCTCTCACTGCACCCGGGAATAGGTCACCGGTGCGTTCCACCACGGCGCCGTGGCCGTGGCCGTCTGGCCGCTGACGGTGATCCGCACGCCGTCCAGCCAGCTGACGTTGCCGTCGGCGGTTTTCATGGTCAGCTTGCCGCTGTAAATGTTGGGACCGGTCTGGGTAAATTCCCCCATCAGGTCTCCCACCTGGGACAGCATGCTGCGCCCGATTTCGGCCACATAGCCCCGGATCACGTCACCCTGACGCTCGAAGCGGATGACGTCGTTGGTGGCGCCGGACCGCCACAGCCCTTCCAGCGCCGGCCCGGACGGCGGCGGTGGGGCGGCGGTGCGCGGCGTGGAGGGAATGAGGGGCGCCGACATGGACACCGCGCCCAGGCTGGTGATGACGTCCAGCGTCGGCCCGACGGCGGCGCGGAATTCCGGCTCCGTATCCACATTCTGGAGATTCAGGCCGGCCCACATCTCGTTGAAGGGGAAATTGCAGCCCAAGGTATTGGCGCACTTGAGTCCCTCGCTGATGGCCAGGTTCATGCCGCTGTGGCCGCTGCTGTGCAGGTAGCCGTCGCCGACCCAGGCGCCGATCCAGGCCCGGCCGTAGTGATATCCGAAATCCAGGACGAAGGTATCGCAGGTGGCGCAATAGTAGAGACCTCGCTGGGAATGGTAGGCGATGGAAAACTGCTGTTTCAGCCGCGAATAGAGCCCATGAAAAAATGCCCCGCGCTGCGAATTGTTCCAGCCGGCGGTGGTGGCATTGAATCGCTGCAGGGATTCCGCCACGGCCCGCACCCCGGATGGGTCGAATGGCGCCTGGTAGCGGGCGATGATCTCGTTGAGCTCGTCGTTGACGGTGGCCATCCAGAAGGTGATCATGGCCGAATTCTCCGGCGTGATGCCGAACCGCTCCACGTAGGACGCCAGGCAGCCGAGGTTGATGCCGGCGTTGGCGATGTCCCGCTGCATGTCGTTGGCCGCAACGGGTGCGGCCAGCATGCCCGCCAAGAGGATCAGCAATCCAATCCTTCCGAATACCTGTGTTCTCATCTGTCTGATCTCCTTTCAGCGCGGTCTTCATCCTGCATTCTGGAGACAGTTTCTCCGTCGGAATTCTGGGTGGCACCTGTCATGGCTTTCCTCCGGCAATCGGGCATCCTCTTCGGCCGCCTGGCCCAGAGGGTGTTATATTTTCTGCCTGTACAGCATCCCTGGTAAAGGTTGAACGAGATGCACCCAGTATACCACACGACCGTATTCCTGACCAGCCGATCCGCTGCGGTCCGTCTCCCCCGGAGCATGGAACGACGGCCATGGAGGCTCTCGGCCTGGCACTCGAAGGATGTCGGCATGAGGGGAAGTCCATCCCCGGACTATGAAGAGAAATCGACTCGGTCACGGTCACGTCGTCCGCCAAATCAATATGGTTGATTTTCCATTTTTGACATTCTATAATAAATTCAACCAGGACAAGCAGATCGATCGACATACCATTGGCTTGAGGCCGCAGCAGATGCGGGTTTCAGATCCGTTGTCCGTGGAGGTGAACCATGCAGTCTCGGAACGTCACCGTTTTCCGAAACATACGTCCGGCGCGAAGAGTTTCTCCTTCTTACGGCCGGACCGCCCTCTTCCTGTGCCTGGTGATGCTGACCCTCGCCCCGCTGAGCGGACAGACAGTGACAGGGACCATCACCAAGGCCGGCCTGGACCCGACGGCCATGGTGATCTTCGAGGCCGGGAACCGTCTCTTCGTGGCGGACAAGGCCAGCGGCAACCTCTACATGTTCGATGGCACCACCCTCGAGGAGCTGAATGCCGTACATCTGGATTTCGACTGGGTGATCGGCATGGTTATCGACGAGACCTACGGCAAGCTCTACGCCGCCGACTACTGGCTGGTCAGGAAAATCGCCGTCATTGACGCCTGGACCGGTGCCCTGATACGGTATATCGAAGGCCTCGACATCCCCGGCCAGACGCCGGAACTGGCCATCGATCAAGAAATCCACAAGGTCTATGCCAGCTTCCGTACCACCTACCAGATCGACGTGGCCACCGACGCCGTCACCGTGCTCCCCGTGACCGACGGCATCGCCGACATCGAGCTGAACCCCGTCACCCATGAGGTCTTCCTGTGCGGTTACCAGGGTGACCGGCTGAACATCATCAACGGCCTCACCCTCGCGCACACCACCATTCCCGATCTGCAGGGCTGGGGGGTGGGCGTCAATCCCTTGGAGAACAAGGTCTATCTTTGCTATTTCAATATGGGCGAATATCATGACACCATCGCCGTCTATGACCGGGACGACGGCTCCCTGAATCCGCTGCCGGTGGCCAATGACGCCGTCACCATCACCTTCAATCCGGCCAGCAACCGCATGTACACGTCAGCGGAAATCAATGCCGTGGCCAGCATCATCGACGGGTCGTCGGACGAGTTTTTCACTCTCCCCCTGGACCACCCGACGGCCAGACCGGACATTCGCTTCGCCACGAACCATGTATACTACACCGGTATGGACTACATCGGCGTGCTGGACGACGCCACCCAGCTGCTGGCCGTCATCCCGGTGACGAATCCCCTGATCGCCGTCAACCAGGGCAGCGGACGGATTTACGTGCACCAGCCGGATCTCAAGCAAGTCAACTTTTTCATTCTCCAGGATCAGGAGTTGATCACCCGCCCGCCCGTCTATGTTGCGACGACGCACGGGGATGACATCTACCTCCTGGATCCCCTGAGCAAGCGCCTGGCCAATCCCCTGCCGGGCCCGCCCTGGGGCTTCCCATATCTCTGGGACTTCGACGCCATGGCCCTGGCGGTCCGGCCCGGTGGCGGCCGGCTGTACGTGCCCTCCCAGTGCATGGGCTTTGTCTGCGGCATCTCGACGTATGCCGGCAGTGGCACCTATGCCTGCCTCGACACTTTTGAGACCGGTGGATCTGAATCCGTTTCGGCTGTTATCACGCCGGCCGGGGACAAGCTCTATCTGACCAACTCGGGATCGGACAATGTCAGCGTCATCGATGTGGACACGCAACAGGTCATGGCCACCCTTCCGGTGGGGGACACGCCCCTGGGCGCGGCCGTCTCGCCCGACGGCGCCGGCGTGTATGTCACCAATCTGAAGAGCGGCACGGTCTCCGTCATCGACACCTCCACGGACACCGTCGCCGGCACCCTGCCCGTGGGCGCACGGCCGTGGGGCATTGCCGTCAATCCCGCCGGAACGAAGGTCTTTGTCGCCAATTCCGGCGCAGGCAACGTGGCCGTCATCGACACCGGAACATCCACCGTGCGCAAAACCATTTCCGTCGGCAACACCCCTCGCTGGCTGGCCGTCACGCCCGACGGACGGCAGGTGTGGGTTTCCAATTACGACTCGGGCACCGTCTCCGTCATCGACACGGCGAGCGAAGCCGTCATCCGCACGGTGACCCTCGGCGGCCGGCCCGATCACATCTGCGCCTTCCCCTTCGGCGGCGAGGTCTATGTGGCCCACGGCCCTTCCGTGGCCGTCATCGATACCGGCGATTACTCCGTGCTGTCGGTGGATGTCCTTGTGGACAAAGCCGAAGGCAATGTCGTGTCCCTGGCCGTGGCCGACCCCACCGCCCGTGTCGCCGGCCGTATCACTATCCCGGACAAGGCCGTGTCTGCCGCTGTCGTGCGGGCCCTGCGGCAGGGCGTCGAGCGCGGCCGAGCCATAACGGACGCCTGGGGGGACTATGCCGTCACCGGGCTACCGCCGGGCACATACGACGTCATCGTCCATGCCGCCTGCTACATGCCGTCCATCACCCATGATGTAACAGCCACGGCGGGCGTTGTAACCCTCCACCATGTTTCCCTTTCTCCCACGCCCTTGCTGTTCGCCGATCTCGACCAGTCGGACCGGGTGCGGGTCAACGACCTGGCCATCCTTCATCACTACCTGGCGGGCAACCTCGATCCCGGCACACCCCCCTTCACCGTCCCTCCGGTGCTGGGCGACCTGAACCTGGATGGCACCGTCGATGCACAGGACCTGCTTATCGGCGCCCATTACCTGGGCGACGATATCGCCTCGCTGCCCCTACTGTAGTGTTTTCCTCCTGCCCCAACGAGGCCGCCCCCCGTCGCTGAAGCAAGGTGTAGGGCGCTCCGGCACTGCGCCTTCCGGGTGGAAAGTGATTCCCGGAGAACCGGTCACTTCTTCCGGAAAAACCACCTCACGTCTCGGACACGGGTCATTATTTTGTTGCTACATTCACGAAATCGGCATATATATGAAGTAATCCATCACAGTCCGAAAAGGAGACCGACGATGTGCCTGCGTTTGCGTATGCCTGACAGGGTGTCCTGTCTGATGTCTGCTCCATGTGTTTCCTTTCCGGGCATTCGGCCGGCCTGGCTGTTGCTCGGTGTGCTGCTCATCTTCGGGTGGGGCGGCCTTTGCCTGGCCGGGGAAGACCTTGAAATTGCTGTCGACCTCATCGACTCCAAGGCGCAAGCCGAAAAGCTCTTCAAGGGCGACATCGTGGCCCGCGGCCTGTTCGCCCTGAATATCACCCTGCGCAATCATTCCAGCGACATCACGTGCACCGTTCAGCGGTCCAATCTGCTGGTGCTGACGGAATTCGACGTGCAGATCCCCGCCATCGAAGCCCGCCGCGCCTATGACCGCATGATGTGGAATGTGGCCGGTGGGCCCTATTTCGGGGAGGCCGGATTGGTACGGACCATCTCCGAAAGTTCCCGCAAGAAGAAATACAAGAAGACCGTCCTGGCCGAAGCCCTGCCCGAAACCGTCACCCTGGCCCCCCATGAGGAAATCAGCGGCATCGTGTTCTTTGAAATGCCCGCCGGCGTCAAGAGCGTCCGCTTCAGCACCCTGCTTCTTCAGGAAATCGTCAACGAACAGACGGGGGAACGACTGTATCGACAGGTTCCCCTGAGTCAATAACCGTCAGTCTCAGAACGAATGAAAACGTAAGGAGGAAGCCATGAAAGGCAACAAGTTGAAGAAAATCAGCGTCCTCGTGCTGCTGGCCGCCTGGACCGTCCTGGCCGGGGCAAGCCCGGCGCCGGAGAAGAACAAAAAGGATCAGAAGAAATTCACGGAGTACAAAAGCCAGCACAAGAAGCGGGGTGACGTCCACGGCACGTCCTTTGATCTGCCCCAGGCCATGGTCTATGAGGGGATCATCCAGGCGTTCGCCAACCTGGAACTGACGGTCAACAAGGAATACCGTGCCCTGGGTTATCTGGAAGGCGGTCATTCCCGCGGCATCTCCGCCGAGCGGGTCATCACCTGGGTGGACCCCGAAGGCCCACGGCGCTGGCGGGTGGAGGTACGCAACATCCGCGCCTCGCGCATGGGCCTGATTGGCGCCCTGACCACCAAGGACTGGTCACACGAACTGCTGGCCGAAATCGAGAACGTCCTCGCCGACAAGCCGACCCTGGAGCAGCTCCAGGCCCGGGTCGCTGAAAAGCCCGATTCCATTGATCTGCGCCGCCAGCTGGCGGAGATGGAGGTACAGTTCGACATGGATGACGAAGCGGTGGCCGAATACCAGGCCTTGCTCCAGCGGCACCCCGACAGCCTCCGTGACCGTCTCAGCTGCGCCGAACTGCTTCTCCAGCACGACCGGTTGGCCGAGGCCGAGACCCTCTTCGCCGCGGCGGAGATGAAGGATCCGGCCACTGTCCTCCGTCTGTCCCGGGTCTGCCTGCAACGTGAAAACACGGATCATGCCCTGAACTTGCTGAATCCCCTCGCCGAAAGCCACCCGCAGGACATGCGGATCCGCTTCGAACTGGGCCGGGCCTGTTTTTTCTCCGGCGACCTTGAACGGGCAAAGTCCCTGTTCGGAGGAATCGTCACCGAAGCGCCCCAGCACGCCTTTGCCCAGTACGCCGGCCACTGGCAGAAGATCATCGCCGCCGTGGAATCCGCCGGGCTGGACGCACCCGGCACGCAACGTCTCATCGGCGAGGAACTTCACGAGGAGGCCCTGAATTCCCTGGCCCGCAAACATCTGACAGCGGCCTGGAACGGACTCCCCACCGGCGCGGAGAAATACAAAAGCGGCTGCCTGGTGACGGAAATTTGCGTCGACCAGGAAGCGTACGACGACATCGTGGCCATGGTCCAGCCCCTGGTGGCGGAGCTAAAAAAGGCCAAGCAGGGCGACATGCTCCTCCATCTGGCGCTGGCCTACTGCCACCAGCGCGATTTCGTCAAGGCCCGCGAGACGGCCAAGGCGGCCAAGAAGGCCGGCTGCAAGGACGCCAAGATCCTGGAATCCGCGCTGAAATATTATATTTGACCATCGAACGGCTGAATCTTCTCGGGCAAGAAGGCCGGCACCCATCCGGGGATTCCGCTTTCCCGGGAAAGCACGGCGGTATTGGCTACACATGAATGATCGTGTGCCCCGCTGATGGGCCATGAACCGGTTCCAATGGGCCGCCCACGCGTTCCATTCGACCTGTTGGCCGATCCCGGCGACACCGGGCGGTAACGCGTCCCTGGACACAATATCCTTTTCCTTCCGGACAATGATGGTGCCCCGTATAAATGTTGGCGCTCGACGTCTGTTATGTATTGATAAATGATCCCCAATTATGCGATAACCTGATCAAAGCGGGGCCGAACGGATAAGTGCCGCCCCACGTTCATATCACGTTAAGAATACTGTTTGGAGGAGGTTGGGCCATGATGATCCTGTGTCTGATGTTCTTCGTTGCCGCCACCGGTGGAGCCGCCGCTGAATCGGACGGGTACACCTGGGGCCCCGTTCGCTTTCAGGCCTCCGTCACCCTCTCCCAGCCGCTGGATATCGGCCGGGACGCCGCGGCGCTGCTTTACCCGGCCGACGCCGCCCTGGGCCAGACCGACATTGAAATCACGCTGGCCCTGGCCTCACCCCGGATGAAAGCGACCCTGGAGATGAACGACGTCGATCTGTTCGCCTATTTGAAAACCACATTCATGGGTCTGGGCGGCCCGCCGCAGAAATCCGTTACGCGCACGTTCCTGGACAACGCCGTGACCGGCGAACGGCACCACCACACCATTCCCCGCCCATCCGCGGTGGAGGTCTATTGCGTCCCGCTCTCGGACGGCGGCTCACTCATGGTCGGTTTCACCTTCCGCGAGGGGTTCGATCCGGCCGCAGCCGAAGCCCTGATGGATGCCGTGGCATCGTCCATGACGGAAATTCAGAAACCGTAACGCGGAAGAACCGAAGCCGCGAATTCGGGCGGATATCTCGGGCCAGGTTCCGCTGCTCCCGGCTATCCGTCTGATACGGTAACCGGACCACTTCACGCGACATTCCTTATGGCTGCCGGCGCCGGCCGCCGGTCCGGTCAGACACCTCCGACCGATGCGTCAGGATCGTCATGGTCCGTTGCGCCGTTTCTGTTTCATATTGTTTTGCTTCAAGCCTTCGCCAACCGATCGGGTTCCGGCTTTACCCGTCAACACCTGTCCAAATACAGCACGGCGCAGCCGCTGCACGGCGCGCCGGTGGCGGTGATGGTGGGCGCGATGATGACGGGCAGGCCGGCGCGGTCGGCGGCGGTTCGCCGGTTACCGGTCCGGCTGGCGATCAAATGCTGGACCCGCCGGCTCCTCTGTCACTGATTCATGGGAGTGGATGATTTTCCAGCCTGCGGGCTCTTTCTTCCAGAGCATGGTAAAACCATGGCGGAACATACCGGTTTCACCGCCTATCACCCGCATCTCCGTTTTTTCCCGGCTGGTCATAAGTGCCAGCTCAGTTGTGAAGGGAATCACGCGAATCTCTTGAATATCCATATGTTGAAATTCTCTCTGGGCAAAATATCGGGTAATCGTATCCACCCATTCACGGCGCGTGCCATAGTAATCAGTGCTGACGAAAGCCGATACATATTCGTCCACGCTGTAATAATCCGCCCACGCCTGGGAATCAATCCGGTTCACGGCGTCAACCAGCCCCTTGAATTGGGCGGTTACCTCCTGGCGTATGTTCACATCCTCTTCTCCCGTCGGCGGGGCTGTAGGCGACTGGCAGCCAGCCAGCATCAGCAGGAGGATGACCCACAGGATACCGTACGCTACTTTCATGTGGACTCCTTCATACCTGAATACCAAACTTGTTTCTCTTCTACTGATTGAACGTAAGAATCCGGCGGCGCGAACACAACTCCGGCCGGCCGGGCCTCCGCGAATCGCCCTGGATGCCGGGCATCGCCCCGTCGTGGGCCGGGCACACGCCCGATAAAATCCCTCTCCCCACCCGATGATACGCGAGGAACGCCCCTGGCGCAAGCGTCGCGCGTCTGGACGGCGCCGGATCCGCCCCGCCGTCGAACACCACACATCGTAAAGGTTACTTTTCTCGAACCACACGACGACATTGCGGTGAGGCGAGCCTCCGTCAGAATCTGGCGGTTTCGGAATCTCTCCGCATCTTTCCGGGTCCCTGAAGTCGTCACGGTAACGACCCGCCATCCAGGCGTGCCGTTGAGTCAATCGCATTGACTTTCGGGATTCGCCTGTTTAATATTCTTGCTTGTGGGACCACAGCTCGGCCGAG
>JAFGRT010000023.1 GCA_016935015.1 Acidobacteriota bacterium
ACCGAAAAGGTTTTCACCCAGCCCCATCAGGGGTTTGAAAACATCATTGACCATCCCGCCGCCGATGCCCATGGGATTGAAGACTTCTGTCAGATTCCCGAGCAACTTGGCCGGATTGAACATGTCACCTAATCCTCCCAGCATAGAACACCTCCTGCTTAACTTTTAGATTTTACTAAGATTTCCCGAAAAAAAGTGCGCGTTACTTTTGAGACAGACGGTACACCCAATTCAGGACCTCGGCCACGGCGCCATACAAATCCTCGGGAATTTCATCACCTATTTCCAGTTCGTCCAGGGCGTGGGCCAGGGGCAAATTCCGCATGATGGGCACATTGAATTGTTTCGCTACTTCGATGATCCGCTTGGCCCACAGGTTATGGCCTTTGGCCGATATCTGGGGGGCGTTCATCCGCTCCTTGTCGTATTTCAGTGCCACCGCGATGTGCTCGGGATTGACCACCACCACATCCGCGTTCTTCACATCCTCCACCATGCTGTGCATGGAAAGCTCCTGGTGCATCTGTTTGCGCATGCCCTTGTAAGTCGGGTCGCCTTCCGACTGCTTGTATTCCTGCTTGACTTCCTCCTTGGTCATCATCATTTGCTTGTTAAATTGCTTTTTCTGAATGAAAAAATCCGCCGCCGCCACGATGAGGAAGAAAACAGCGATCTGTACAA
The DNA here is from genome assembly GCA_016935015.1 of Acidobacteriota bacterium. Classification (GTDB taxonomy): domain Bacteria; phylum Acidobacteriota; class JAAYUB01; order JAAYUB01; family JAAYUB01; genus JAFGRT01. The sequence goes on from JAFGRT010000023.1 coordinate 682, forward strand.
AAAGCTTGAACATCAGCTCACCCGTGAGCAGCGCTGTTTCCCATAGCGGCTGCCGGGCGGTGAGTACGATGTAGCGGAAATTATTGGTCAGCAGGAGGTAGATCAGGACGACCACCACCGTCATTTTCAGTACGTTTTTTGCCAACTCGATGTAGGTCTGGGCCTTGAAAAACTTGTTCTTGAATCCTTCCACCGGATTGAGCTTCTTGAGGTCCGGTTTCAGGGTGTCGAAGGTGAACATGGCGCCCACCTGAATATAGCAGATGAACATGGCCAGCAAAAACATCACCCCCAGCACCGGCATACAGACATCCATGATCATGGTCCCGCCCTTGCCGAGAATCTCAAAGGCCTTGGAGCCGGCGGAAAGTCCATCCCAATCCGTTTGCTTGAAACAAAAGATCATGTATTGGCGCATCTTTTCGGAGAAACCGGGCAACACCATGGACATGGTCAAGAAGCCGGCGATAAAGATGACCCCACCGTTCAGGTCGTTGCTCTTGGCCACTTGACCCTTTTTGCGGGCATCCCGAAGTTTCTTCGGGGTAGGTTGTTCCGTCTTCTCTCCACCACTGGACATGGATCGTCACCCGCTGCAAAGGAACATTCAAAATGGTTCGGTCAAGAAGAAAATTACTTCCACTATACCATAAACGGAGCCCATCAAGCCAACGGATGCCGCTGTTGTCGCAACAGGGCCTGAATCCGCTGGCGCTTTGTCGATCCGGGATCCTGGCCGGCATAGAGCTGCTCCGCTTTCTCCAGATACTCCAGCGCTTTCTCCCCCTGGCCTTGGGCCAGCAGCAGTTCGCCCATGTTGCCCCAGGTCTCGGCCCGATTCCGGTCCAGCTTCAGGGCATGCTGATAGTAGCGCAAGGCCAGGTCGCTGTTGTCCATGCGATGAAAAACCGCACCCAGGGCGTGAGAATAATACGGTTCGTGCTGGTTCAGCGAGAGCAGCCCTTCAAACAGGGTCCGCGCCTCCTGATAGCGGCCTTCCTGAAAATATAGATGGGCCAGCTCGGCGATGAACCCCATCTGCTCGGCGCTGATGTTCATCAGCTCCGTCAGCGGCTTTTCTCCAGACAAGACCGCGGCCAGTTCATTTTCCAGATCGCGTTCGGTCATGGGGCCTCTCCCGTGTTATGCCTTCTGTTCGCCGGCCAGGCGTCCGAGGATGGCATCCTGGCTCAGGAGCATGTCCTCCAGCTGGCTCATCATGGCCGTGACGTGCTGCAGGCGGTTCTTCACGCCACGGACTTCCTGGTTGTCTTCATGCTGCGCCAGCCGGTCCGTCACCTGGGAATGGTTCAGCTGGTAGTTTAACACCATGCGCCGGAACGTGCCGCGCACCTGGGGCCCTGTCATCACCTGCAGGGAGGTCTCCTGACGCGGCGGCGGGCTGAGCGTCGCCGCCTGGGGCGCCACCTCGCGCAGACCGAGCAACCGCTCCACCGCCGCCATTTCCAGTTCCTGGATCTGGGCGGCGTCCAGGCCCGGCCCGGCCAGCTCGTCCAGTTGCTCCAGTTGTCCGGCCCGATTCAGGTCATAGACCGGGCTGATATTCTGCATGTCGGATCGTTGTATTTTGGCCATCACTCAACCTCGAAACATAGAAATCACGCCATAAACATCCCGCAGCATCTGGACGAAATGATCTCGCATCTGCTGCGCCAGGAAGCCCAAAACAAATAAAATGATGACGATACCGAGCATCATCTTGACCGGCATGGACAAAAAGAACACGTTGATCTGCGGCGCCACCCGGTTGAGGACGCCGAACACCAGGTCCGTCAGAAAAATGGCCACCACCGCCGGCGCCGCCAGGAGCAGGCCGATGGTGAACACCTGTCCCGACGTCCAGGCCATCAGATGAATCGCTGAACTGGACATCTGCAAGAACCGGGGGATGCTTTCCAGCGGCACGCTCTCAAAACTCATGAAAATCGCCCGTAGAAAAAAATGGTGTCCATTCAGTAAAAAAAAGAGCACGATGGAAAACTGGAACTTGAGCTCCCCAAATTGAGAAACCTGGCCCCCCGTTTGCGGCGCCAGCATCTGGGCCATGGACGCGCCCCGGGCCTGATCGAGGATCCGGCCGGCCGATTGCACCCCATAAAACACCAGGGAGGAGATAAACCCGAGGGCGGTGCCGAAAATGATCTCTTTGATGAGCAGGGCAACATAGGGCAGCGTCTCCTGGGGGACCCCATGGGTCATGCCGGCCGTTATCGGCTGATAAACGAGGATCGCCACCAGAATGGAAAAACCGATTTTGAGATTGGCCGGCATCACCTGGCCGCCGAGAAATGGATTCATGGTCAGGATGGGGATCATCCGTCCCAGGATCAATCCCAGGATCAGCACGAACGTCTGGAATGAATCCAGCACGCCCATCTCTCGCAATACGGTTTCCGGTCCCATTCCGTCACCTGAAAAGCAGAGGAATCAGATTAAAAATGGCGTCGGTGAATTTCACCATCTGGCTGATCATCCAGGGGCCCATCAGGGCCAGGGTCAAAAACACCGCCAGAATTTTCGGCACGAACGTCAGGGTCTGCTCCTGAATCTGTGTCGTGGCCTGAAACAGGGCGATGAGCAACCCGACCAGCATGCTGACCATGATCGGCACCAGCGACAATATAATCACCATCATGAGACCTTCTCTGAACACTTTTATGGCCAATTGCTCGATCATGATTCACCTCAAAAGTAGCTCAAGACCAGTCCTTTCACAATGAGATACCAGCCGTCCACCAGCACGAACAACAACAGTTTGAACGGCAGCGAAACGGTCACCGGCGACAGCATGAACATGCCCATGGCCAGCAGAATATTGGACACGATCATGTCGATGACAATGAAGGGTATGTATAAGAGAAATCCAATGAGGAACGCCTCCTTCAACTCGCTGATCACGAACGCCGGCACCAGGACCTGAAAATCACGGGGCGTGATGGCCTTGGCGTTCTCCTTGGAGCGGGCCATTTTGCGGGCCAGTTCCACGAAGAGCGCCTGATCCTTGGGATGGGTGTGCTTGAGCAGGAAATCGCGCACCGGCTCTTTTCCCTTGTCCGCTGCCTGGAAGATGTATTTCACCGTGTCCTGGGAGAACATGTCCCGAGCACCCGGCAGATCGACGATCTGCTCATAGACCGTCTGGCCGACCGGGGCCATGACGAAAAAGGTCAGTATGAACGCCAGTCCCGTGATCACCTGGGTGGGCGGCACCTGTTGCGTCCCGATGGCGTTTTTCAATAATCCCAGTACAACGACGATCTTGGTGAAAGACGTGATCAAGATCAGCACGAAAGGTGCCAGAGACAAGGCACCGAATACCACGATCAACACCAGTGGATTGCTGACGGAATCGCCAGCACCCTGGGCCCAGACCGGAGTCGCCTCCGCCAGGAAAAACCCGCATACCAGCAGAATGCGGATCCCGATCGCGCTGCGCATGGTTCGCAATAGCCCTTCCATACTCATTTACCCTTCCTCAATACGGCTTCGAATGTTGACGTGTCCAGACCTCGCGGGCCCGCATGTTCGTCCCCGGCGGCAGGATCATGATCGTCCAGCCGGGCGATGAGCTGAATTCCCTGTTCGGAGCCGGCCAGCAGGTACTCCTTGCCGTGCACTTCCACCAGCAGCAGGCTGCGCCGGGCATCGAACCGGTACGTGTCCACCAGCCGGATCTGGTCGGATTTGGACGCCTGGGTGCCGTAGATCCGCGGCAACAGCCAGCGCAGGCTCAACCAGGCCAGTCCGCAAACGCCGCCGAAGATCAGAATGAACTGCAGCAGCATCCAGATCATGTCCGTACCGAACAGATCTTCGTCGGGCAAGGCAGCCGGCGACATCTCGGCCGGGGTTCCGGAAGCGGGGGTGATTTCCCCTGCCTGGATCGGCCCCAGCCCACCGGCGGCCGATCCCTCACCGGTAATCGTTTCGGATTTACCCGTCAGGGGCGCCGGCCGTTCATCGAAAATCAGGAGACCAGCAGCGACCATCACAAGCAGCACCGCCAGAGGGAGATAACGCTTCCAGTTCACATCGGGCATTCGGCACCTACTTCTTCAAAGTCAGTATCTTGACCCCGATCTCATCCTTGATTTTCACAAGTTGTCCGCGGCCAATGATCCGGCCCTCCACCGACAGGGATACCGGTTCGGTGGGCAGCCGGTTCAATTGCAAGACCTGTCCCGGAAGGAGCCTGATCAGATCCGCCAGCGTCACCTGAATTCGGTCCAGTTCCACGACCATGGTCAGATTCAGTTCCTGCATCAGTTCCCCGGACTCTTCCAGGTTATCCGCCTCAGCCGGCGTTTCCGCCGGTGGCGTTGCCGCTTTTTGTTCTTCCTGAGGTTGCTCCTGTTCGTCCACTTTCTGGTCTTGTTCCTGATCGGTCATATGGGCCTCTCCTTTACTATCCGTTTGATGCTCATAGAACTCCCGAAAAACCAGCTCATAGCGCCCGCCGGTGAAGGTCAGCTCCGCCCGGGCGCGCAGTTTCCGCCCTCCCTGCAACAGCAGGGTGACCGGTCCGGTGAGATGTCCGTCCTCATCGAACTGGGGTGCATCCGCGGGCAGGAGCACGACATCGCCCGGTTCCAGGGACACCAGATCCGCCGGTGACAACTCAATGGCTGTCGCCATCACGGCCAGGGAAATCCGGCACCAGGTCCAGGGGGCGATCTGGCTCCGCATCAGCTCCACTCGCCGGCCGCCGGTGGCGGCGATGTATTTGTCGAGGGGGCCAACCCAGCCTTCGGCGCCGGGATCGGGCAGCAGGAGCAGAATCTCGCCGGTGCTGCACTCGAATCGCCCCAGAAAGCGAAGGGCTGCCGCCTCTCCAAGTGTCTGCAGTTTCAGGGCCGGCGAGTTCACTGCGACCAGGTAGAAGGCATCCCCTTCTCCGTCAAAGAGGACGGCGTGCACCTGGTGCAAAAACTTGAGCAGCAGGAATTCATACAGCCCCTTTTCCACATCACTGAGGGGGATTTCGATGGACTCCTGGGCATACCAGATCCGCACCATGGACTCCAGCCACGATCGGACCAGGTGCGTGGGCACATACACTCCAAGAAGCTGCTCGCTCCCCTTGACTCCGATAAGGGCTTCGGTCAGGTCGTCAGCCGGCGGGAGATCCTGGCGTCGGTCCAGACTGTCGAAGGAAAGATCGAGTTCGGCGTGACGCACGGTGGGTTTCGGGAAACGGATCAGGATCTCCGTATCCATGATGTGAGCCACATCGCCGTTTTCCACCGTGTACGGTCGCCGTTTTTCCAATTCCTTGCCGTTGAGCGTGGTGCCGTTCACACTTCCCTCGTCCAACAACACCCATTGAGCGCCCTCTTTGCGGATTTGGGCATGGTGTCCGGAGACGCCCATTTCCGGCAGTTCCAGATCATTGTCCTTTTTGCGGCCGATACGAAAGGGGCTCTTCTCGACAGATAGGGTCCGGTGCTCACCGGATTTGAGCTTCACCAGCAATTCCGGCGGATCGAAGGCCCGCACCCGACAGTATTTCTGAAAGATTTCCGCGATGACGCCCTGCAACCGACCATCGGCCACCAGCAGGCGCCAGTCGTTGGTAATGCGGGAAAAATGGCCCAGGTCATCGGCGGGCAGAGTGGGAAGATCCTGAAAAAGGTACGGTGGTTCAGGGTTTCCGGCCGGGGCCTCAACGAGAAAGGGCTTCGTCATGGGGTGTTGGAGACTCCTTGTTAGGTTTCGGGATATTCATCATCTTCCGGTTGTTGCTCCTGGTCACGCTGCTGCTGAGAGGATCCTTCCTGGCGGCCTTGTGGCGGTTGCTCCTTGAACTGGACATTTACCTGGGCGACGTCCAGTCCCTTCTGCATCAGGGCGTGCCTGAGTTCTCCCAGGTTGGATTCCAGCAGATTCTTGGCTTCCAGAGTCGTGATCTCCAGTACGGTCATGACCTTGCCCTCGTGCATGCTGACCCGCACGCGCATACCGTCCATGACGTCGGACTTTAGATCGAACTGCACTTCCTTGTCCCCGGCCCGGTTCACGCCGACGCGCACGGCCTGGACCACTTCATCGATCACCTTTTTGGGCAGTTTGCCGACGGCGGACACTTCCGACGATCCGCCCGGTTTCTCCAGGGTGCGGGCGCGCAGACTGAACAGGGAGGACAGGTCCGACAAGGATGTTTCGCGATCCAGATGCTTCAGTTTCTTTTTGGATGCCAGTTCTTCCGGGACCGTCTGCGATTCCTTGAACTCTTTACCGGTCTCTTTTTTATCTTCCATCACCCGATCGAAACTGGACGGGGACGTCTTTTCGGTTTCCTTGGCCGACTCGCTGCCGGACAAACCCGATACCGACTGTCCGGATGAGGAGGATTTAATTTCGTCGATACCCATGGCTAGTTACCCCTCTTGCGTTTAAAATATTGCCCCATACCGATCTCTTCCATGAGCTTCTGTTCCTTTTTATCCATCTCTGTCTTGCGCTCTTCCAGCCAGCGCTCCTTGTGTTTGGCCATGGCCTCGTATTCCTTGGCGCATTGCAGCAGGTGATCCTTGGCCTTGGCCACATTTTCCTCGGCCCGCTCCACGGCCCGGGCCTGCTTGTAGATCACGATGTCTATCTCCTTGGCATCATTATGCAGCCGCTGAATATAGAGCTTGTACTGCCGGGACTGCTCCACGGTCAATGTTCCCTCCAGCGCTTTCTGATCCCTTTGCCGGCGTGTCAGCTCGATCTGTTGAAGCTTTTTTTCCTTCTCCGCTTCCAACTCCTTCAGCTTGGAGATCTCTTCCTCCAGCGTTTCACGGGCGGCCGCCAGGGCCATCTCGGCCTCATGCTTGGCCTTTTCCCGCTGTTCCAGAACCGGTTCCAGTCGATATTGGGGCAGCTTCATGTCAGAACAGCTCCTTCAGCCGCTGGATGGTTTCCTCAAAGGAGGCCTGCTCATAGATTCCCTGTTTCAGGAATTCATTGACTGAATCGATTTTTTCCAGGGCATAATCCACCCGCTCGTCGCTCCCCTTCTTGTAGGCGCCGATCATGACAAGGTCGCGCTCTTTTTCATAGGTGGCCAGGACCTCACGCAGTTTGGTGGCATTTTTTTTGTGATCGTTTTCAGTAACGGAACCCATGACGCGGCTGACACTCTTGCTGACGTCGATGGCCGGATAATGCCCCCGTGCGGCCAGGGCCCGCGACAGAATCACGTGGCCATCCAGAATGGATCGCACCTCGTCGGCCACGGGCTCATTCATGTCATCACCCTCCACCAGAATCGTGTAGAAGGCGGTAATGGATCCCTTGTCGGAATTGCCCGACCGTTCCAGCAGTTTCGGAAGTTCCGAAAACACCGATGGCGTGTACCCGGCGCGGGCCGGCGGCTCCCCGCAGGCCAGGCCGACCTCCCGCTGGGCGCGGGCGAAGCGGGTCACGGAATCCATCATCAGCAGCACTTTTTTGCCCTGGTCGCGAAAGTACTCGGCAACAGCGGTGGCCACATAGGCCGCTTTCAGACGTACCAGGGAAGACTCGTTGCTGGTGGCCACCACCACCACCGACTTGGCGTAGCCCTCCGGTCCAAGATCCTTCTCCAGGAAATCGCGCACCTCACGGCCGCGCTCGCCGATCAGGGCGATGACGTTCACCTCGGCTACGCAGTTGCGCGCGATCATGCCGAGCAGCGTGCTCTTGCCGCCGCCTGCGGCGGCGAATACGCCGATGCGCTGTCCCTCGCCGCAAGTCAGGATGGCGTCGATGGCCCGGATCCCCACCGGAATCGGTTCGGTGATGCGCCGGCGTTTCAGGGGATCGGGTGGGTCGTTATAGACGGGGTACTCGTCCTCATAGATGAGCGGCCCCTTCTCGTGGACATCCATCGCTTCACCCAGTCCATCAAGGGCTCGCCCCAACATTTGCGGTCCCACCTTGACCGTCAGCGTATGGGCGGTAGGGATCACCTCGCAGTTCATGCCGATGAAGCGCATATCGCCCAGAGGCATCAGCATAACTTCATTATCGAGAAAACCCACCACTTCCGCCTTGATGGGCGTGGCGGTGTTGGGGGTCTTGATGAGACACAGTTCGCCTACCCAGACGTTGGGGACCACAGCCTTGACGATCAGACCGACCACTTCCGTCACCCGGCCGCGGACCTCAACCGGGAAAAGCTTATCCAGTTCCTGGATGTAGCGGGAGAAATCGATGGTGAGAGGGATTTCAGCCATCATATCACCCTATTTCCGAGCGGCCGCCATCATGCTCATTTCACGCTGCATCTGCAATCGTTTGCGCTTTTCGTTCTGCAGGCTGCGCAGCAGAAACACAAGGATCGCCGCCAGGATGATGCAGATACCGGCCAACACCGGCACGATGATTTTCGCCCGGTCTGTGGTCAGAAATCCGCCTTGGGACTGGCCCAGATCGGGAATGTCCGAATCGTCCAGATGGATCTTTTTGATGACCACGGCCACATTGGCCTGTTCCAGTTCGTCCACAGAATGGGAAACGATCTGTTTGATCTCTTCATTGGTGAGAGGCTGATGTTCGCCGCGGTACTTGATAAACACGCCGGCCGAAGCCTGGGCCTGCATTTGTTCCTCTAAGGGGTCCTTTTCGGGAATGACGATGTGCACTCGCGCCGAAACCACGCCATCCACCGTTTCCAGAGTGCGGGATATCTCGCCCTGCAACGCCAGAAGGTACTTGGCCTTCTCTTCCGTCGCCGTGGGGATCAGACCCGACTCGCTGAACACTTCTTCGAAACCTTTGGGCTTTTTGCGAGGCAGCTGGTACTTGCCCAGAATCTGATTCGCCTGGGTGATCTGGTCGGAGGGCACCAGGAGGTTATACACCGCCTCCTTCCCCTCGCCGACCTTTTCTTTCTTGGCATGGATGCCGTATTGCTGCAGAACGACAATGGCCTCCTGAACTTCCGTCTCGCTCAGGTCGGAAGCCAAATTGGCGTCACAGGCCAGCTGGACAAGCAGGAGCGCCCCGCACAGGATGGCGATGGCAATCTTCTGCGCGGTTTTGAGAGAATCGGCCAGTTGTTTCATATGAACTCCCAAAATATGTATTGATGTCGTTACACTTGGGTACGGAGAATCGTCTTCATGCCCTCGGTCACCTTGTCGATGACTTTGGTCAATACTTCGAGATTCTGGGAAAGGCTGTGCATCTGCACCTGAATTTTGAGGAGGTCCTGCATGGAATACTGTCGGTCGCCGGCCATGATTTCGGAAGAAATCGAATCCAGGCTTTTAAAACGCTGATCCACGTTGGACAGATAATTCTGCACCGATTCGGAAAACTCGCTCTTTTCCACCCCCGGGACTTTGTTGCGGGCGGCATCCAATTTTTGCTGAACTTCGGATATTTTTTCGGAGAGGACATCCATCTCACCGCCGGCTCCCCGCGCCCGGACCTGCCGCATGTAATCGTTCTCGACCTGCTTGGCCTCGATCCGGCTGAGGATGTTCTCATTAAACTGGACATCCTGGACCTTCAATCCGGTAACCTGTTGTTCCTTCTCGAGTTTTTCCGTACGCAGTTTTTCGAAATCGGATGTCTCGCCGACTTTTTTGGTTTCGGCGGGTTTTCCCGACTGAACGGCATCGATGCCGATTTTTCCCATTTTACCGATATGCTCTATGGTCATAACTCCTCCTTTGATGGTGTGCATCCTGAATGACTTATCGGAGGTCGAAAGGTGATGTTTCGCGCTTTGTTGAAGGCATTATAACACGCCGGCCGGTCGATTTCCACAAAATCCATGAAAGCTGCAAGCGCAGTCGAATCATCGCGGGGCACTATTTCATTGACATTCAGAATCTATACAACTAATGTTATAGGCTGAATCGCCGACAGGGCTGCAAACATGGTGAGAAAGAGCATGGCACAGAAGAAGGATTCACCGGCGACGCCGACCGAAAAAAAGAAGAAAAAAAAGGACAAACCGAAGCAGTCGTTTGCCGAAACCGTCCGTGAGTACCTGGTGGCCATCTTGGTCTGCCTGGTCATCGCCCTCTTCGTCGTTACGTTCATCGTCCATCCCATGGCCGTGCCCACGCCTTCCATGCACACGCCGCCGGAACGGATGATTCCCGAAACGGATGAAACCCTCGGCGATTACAACCTGCTGGTGGGGGATCGCCTCATCGTCGACAAGCTGACCATCATGGCCAATCACTTCCCCCTGGCCCGGATGCTGGCCCTGAACCATGAGATCCGCCGGGGCGAAATCCTGGTCTTCAAATCACCGGACCGCAACAGCAGCCATTACTTGATCCCGTACGTAAAGCGGATCATCGGCCTGCCGGGCGAAACCATCGAGATTCGCCAGAACACGGTATTCATCAACGGCCGGCGCCTGCTGGAACCATACAAATACCACCATCTGGGTGAGGAGCGCCCCTCACAGTTCGCCAACATGCCGCCCCTGCGGATACCGGACAATCACTACTTCATGATGGGAGACAACCGGGACTTCAGTTCCGACAGCCGCGACTGGGGAACCGTACCGGCGGAATATGTATTCGGCAAACCACTGTTCATCCTGTGGTCCTTCCCCGATCGGGAGATCCTGCAGAAGGCCTTCCCCAGTGGAAAATATCGCGGCGTCCATGAAGTGAATGATCCCATGGATGTGTTGACCCTCTATTTTTACCGGATCATTTACTTCTGGAAGACACGATGGGGACGAATGTTTCACTTCATTCCCCGGGGCCAGTGCAACCTGGAGGATGCGCCGGCACCCGCCGTCATCTACCAGCCCTGAACCATGGAACTGGATCCGCGTGTAAAACGTAGCTTTGCCCGGCTCTTGCCCCAGGCCATCCTTGACCGGCTGGATCGAGCCGAAGCCCTCATTCACCAACACGTCACTTCCTTCGCTGCCCGCATACCGGCCGGAGCCGTGGTGCTGGATGCCGGCTGCGGCGAGAGTCGTTTCCGGCATCTATTCCCCCACTTACGCCTTGTCGGCTATGATCGTTGCATCGGCGATGCTCGATGGGACTACGCTGCCGTGGACGTGGTCGGCGACCTGCACCAACTCCCTTTCGCATCTGCGTGCCTGGATGGCGTCCTGTGTATCGTCACCCTGGAGCATGTACCCGACCCGGCGGCCGTTCTCAACGAACTCCATCGGGTGCTCAAGCCGGGCGCTTCGATGTGTCTGGTGGTGCCGTTGCTCTGGGAAGTGCATCAGGCACCCCACGACTACTTCCGGTTTACCCGCCACGGCATGGAGCATTTGGTCAGCCGCGGCGGTTTCGCCATGGAATCACTGGTGCCGCTGGGTGGTTTCTTCACCCTGTTGGGCCGCCGTTGCGTGAACTGTCTTGGCTTCTTCCAGCAATCATGGCGCTGGGTCCTCTTTCTATTGCTGGCCCCCTGGCTTGGCTTCCTGCTGCCGCTGTGCCTGCCGTGGCTGGATGTTCTCGACCGTGACCGGAGCTTTACCCTCGGCTATGCCCTGCGGCTCCGCAAGGAATAATGCTCTGCCTGTACCACCTTGCGGCCCGGAAAAGACGGCGGGGTCCGTCAATTGTTGTTCCCTGTGCAACTTTATGTTATTGTGAATTGAGCCCGGTATTTCTCCCGGCACGACCGCCAAGACTGCACGAGGGGAAACCCGAGACATGAACCTCCCCAACGCCATTACCCTGTTTCGGATTTTCATGATCCCCATCTTCGTCACCGTTCTCCTGACGGAGATCCCCAACCGGGAAATCTGGGGGGTTGTGGTTTTTCTCATCGCCTCCATTTCCGACGTACTCGACGGATTCCTGGCCCGGCGGCGGCGGCAGGTGACCACCATCGGCATCCTACTCGATCCCCTGGCCGACAAACTGTTGATTTCCGCCGCTTTCATCTCATTGGTGCAGTTGCATTTGGCGCCGGCCTGGATCGTGGTCATCATCATCGGCCGGGAGTTCGCCGTCACCGGCCTGCGCAACCTGGCCTCTTCCGAAGGGCTGACCATCCGTGCCTCCAGGCTCGGTAAAACCAAGATGGTCTTCCAGGTCATCGCCGTTTGCCTGATCCTGTTCGGGGCCCGCTACGGCGGCTTCTGGCGCCTCCTCGGCCAGGCTTCCCTCTGGTTGGTCCTGGTGGTGGCTGTCTGGAGCATGATCCATTATTTCTATCGATTCTGGGGAACCATCGAACGCCAGCGCAAAAAGCGGATTCATCAGCGAAAAAAACTGTTCAAGATCAAGAAGAAGCAGCGGCTGCAAGGAGAGTCTCAATGAAGCATCTGACGGATACGGCCCGCCAGGAATGCCTGTTTTTGGCCCGGAAAACGCTGCATGAATTCGTTCGCCGGCAGCAAGCGGCGCCGCGGTATGAGCCGGTCAGCGCGGAACTCACCGAACCGCGTGGTGCTTTTGTGACCTTGAAGAAAGAGGACCACCTGCGCGGCTGTATCGGGTATATCGAGGCCGTCAAACCCTTGTGGGAGACGATCGGGGAGTGTACCGTCTCCTCCGCCAGCCGGGATCCCCGTTTCCCTCCCGTCACGGCCGATGAGCTGCCCGGCATCCACATCGAGATTTCCGTGCTGTCTCCCTTGCAGACTATCGGCCACGTCGAGGAAATCGTGGTCGGCGAGCATGGGCTGCTCATCCGTAAGGGCTTCCACCGCGGATTGTTGCTGCCCCAGGTGGCCACGGAATATGGCTGGAACCGCCGGGAATTTTTGGAGCATACCTGTCAAAAGGCCGGCCTGCCGGCGGATGCATGGCAGTCCGGGGCGGAGATCCGCATCTTCGCGGCTGACGTGTTCGCGGAAGAGGACTTCGGAACGAACGCGAAGGACTGATGCCCGCGTTCCCCGCTACACGGACCCCCGCCTCTCATGGATGCGGCGCTGAGCCGGTCATCCGCTCATCTCCGCCACATTCACTTCCAGCCGTTTGATCTTTTCGTTCAGGGTGGTGGCGTTGAGCTTCAGCAGTTCGGCCGCCTTCTTCTGGTTACCGCCGGTCCGCTGCAAGGCCTTGATGATGAGATTTTTTTCAAAATCAAGGACGGCATGGCGAAGGGAAATCCCTTCTTCGGGCAGTTCGTCGGCGATGAGCAACGCTTCGGAGGCCGAGACCATCTCTGGAGGAAATGTGTCGCGAGAGATATCCCCCCCCTTTGGACTCAACACGATGACCCGCTCAATGACGTTCTCCAGTTCACGAACATTCCCGGGCCAGGGATAATCCAGCAGCACCTCCATCGCCTCCTTCTCGATACCGCAGATCGCCCGGTTATTTTCGTCGCAGATTTTACGGATAAAATGCTCGGCCAGCAGCGGGATGTCTTCCTTGCGTTTGCGCAAGGGCGGCATCTCGATTTTGATGACGTTGAGCCGATAATAGAGATCCTCGCGGAAGCGCCCGGTCTTGACCAGTTCCTGAAGATCCTCGTTGGATGCGGCCAGAATACGGACATCGACCCTGATACTTTCCACGTCGCCCAGACGGCGGAATTCCCGCTCCTGAATCACCCGCAGAAGTTTGGCCTGAAGCTCGATGCTGATATTGCCGATCTCGTCCAGAAAAATGGTACCGAGATTGGCGACTTCAAACAGTCCCTTCTTGGTGGCGACGGCCCCGGTAAAGGCGCCCTTCTTATAGCCAAAGAGCTCGCTTTCCAGCAGCTCGGTGGGGATATTGCCGCAGTTGACGGCGATGAAAGGGGCTTCGGCCCGGTTGGAGCAGTTGTGGATGGCCTTGGCCACCAGTTCCTTGCCGGTACCGCTTTCGCCGACGATGAGCACCGTACTTTTGGTTGGCGCCACCTGCTGAATCAGCCGGAACATGGACTGCATCCGGGACGACTTGCCCACAATGGAATCAAAGGAATACTGGGCCTGGAAATTCTGCTTGAGATAGTAGTTTTCCATTTCCAGCTGGCGCTTGCGCAGTCCGTTCTTGATCTGGACCAGAATCTCCTCGTTTTTGAACGGCTTGGTAGTGAAGTCATACGCACCGTCACGGGTGGCCTGCACCGCGGCCTCGATGGTGCCGAAGGCTGTGATCATGATGACGACGGCATGGGGGTCCAGAGAACGGATCTGGCGTAAGACCTCCATGCCATCCTTGCCGGGGAGCATGAGGTCCAGCAGGATCAGATCGTAAAGCTGGGAAGCGAACATCTCCAGGCCTTGCTGGCCGTCGAAGGCTGAATCGAGTTGATAACCCTCCCGGCCCAGGAGGGAACCGAAAACATCATGCATGATCTCTTCATCGTCGATGAGCAGAATCCGGCTGGAACCGTTCTTGTTATTGTGATTCATGGCGCGAAGCCTCCAAAATTTCTGTTTCCTTGAACAACGGTAACTTGATAGTAAAACAGGTGCCCTCACCCGGCCGGCTGTCCACAAAAATGCGGCCCGAATGCTCCTGGATGATACCGTAGCTCACGGAGAGCCCCAGGCCGGTCCCCACGCCGGTGTCCTTGGTAGTGAAGAACGGGTCGTAGATCTTGTGGATGGTTTCGGGCGGGATGCCGTCACCGTTGTCCTCGATCTGGATGATGGCCGAATTGTCCATCTGCAAGGTGCGCAAAATGATCTGACCGTCGGTGGGGACTGCATCCCGGGCATTGAGCAGGATGTTGATCAGAACCTGCATCAGGCGTCCCTCATTGCCGCTGATGGGCGGCAGTTTCTGGTCCAGCTCACGGATGATGCGGGTGTTCTTTTTGCGGAACTGGTGTTCCAGCAGACTCAAGGATTCCTCCACGATGCGGTTGACGCTGACCCGGGTGAACTCCGTGGTCTGGATTCGGGCGAAATTCAGCAGATTGTTGACGATCTGCGAGGCGCGGTCGCACTGTTTCTCGATCTTGCGCAAGATGCCGTGGTGAGGATGCTCCTGGGGCAGCTCCCCGACCAACATCTGGGTGAAGCTGGAAATGCCGGTAAGCGGGGTGTTCACTTCGTGGGCGACACCGGCGGCGATCAGACCGAGGGAGGACAGTTTTTCCGACTGGAGCAACTGGTTTTCCAGCTGAATTTTGGCAGTGATATCGTCGAAGACAATGAGGGTGCCGATCACCTGGCCGCCGGAATCGAGGAAGGGACTCAGGGTGACATTGACAAACTTGGTTTCCTCCCGCTGATTTTTAAGAAACAGTTTGTAAATGCGGGTGATGTTGCGCGCCACCAAGTTCTTGTTGTCGAGGGCGCCCAGGATGGATGTGTAGATATCCGGCGGAAAGATGTCGGCGAAGCGCCGGCCGGTCACTTGCTGGCTGGCCAGGCCGTACAGTTGGGTCATGGCCTGGTTCCAGGTGGTGATGACCCCGTCCCGGTTGATGGCCACCACGCCCACATTGATGCCCTCAATGATGTTCTCACTGTATGCCTTGAGCAATTCCAGCTCCCGTGCTTTGTTCTGAACGGAGGTGTACAGGCGGGAATTCTCCAGGGCAATGGCGGCGTAGCCGGCGAGTATGCTCAACAATTCAATATCCTCGGAAGTGAGAAAGGCGCCTTCCTGGGTCCGTCCCAGGGCGATGACGCCGATAGGCTCGTTGCGGTGGATCAGCGGCTGAAAATAGAGCAGGGATCGCCGCTCATACTCGTGTCGCAATTCCTCCAGGCGCTGCTGATCTTCACTGAATGACCGGAAAGCCAGGGCCAGGGTATCCGTCGTGCTCATCATGAACTCGGCGGGGATCCGCCAGCGCTTCATCGGTTCGTTCGGTCCGGTCATGCCGCGCTGGCCCACCATTTCATAATGGTCATCCTCAGGTGCAATTTTCATGAAAATGGCCACCGTCTCCACTTTGAGGGACCGGACCGCCCGCTCGATGATGGTGGATACCACGGTGGACATGCTGCTCTCGGTGCTGAGGCTACGGCCGAATTCGATGAGGGATTGCCGGTACTTGTATTCCTCCCGGTAAAAAATACGGTCGATTTCCTGCTGCACCCGGCGCCGGATGGGGGCGAACATGAATGCCACCAGCAAAGCCGACGTGGCGATGGCGATGGTTTCCGCCCGGGGGAAGAACAGCCGAAAGAACATGCTGCTCAAGGCGATAAACAGAAAATAGAGCCCCAGGACCACGGCGCTGGCAATAAAATAGGCGGCGCCCCGCTTGAACAGGATGTCGATATCCATCAGGCGGTATTTCATGATGGCGTACGCGAAAAAGAGCGGCAGAAACGCCAGTGACAGGATGGATGTCCGCATCAGGGGGGTGATGCTCAGGTTCAGAACGTAGGGCAGTACGTACAGGAAAAAGAACGGCACCAAAGAGAGCGTGATTCCGCCGACGATCCATTTCATCTGCTGCTTGAGTTCCGGCGATTCCAGATTGACGCGGCTGTGAAACAGGACCACCACACTGAGCGCGAAATAGATGGTGAACAGGATGATGTGGACGTTGTCGAGAAACAGCTTGCTGGTGTCGTTCAGGGGAAGAAACGGGGTGTCGGTAAAGGGGAGGGTGCGCAAGTGCCCGGTAAACCACAACACCTGGATCACCGTAAGTATGATGGCCGGCAGATAGATGAGGAACTCCATGGACTTCCGGCTGCTCATCCATCGTTTTTGCACGGGGAAATTCAGACAAAAATGCAGAAACGTCGGCGGAAGGAACAACAGGCCCGCCTCGTTGAGCCAGTAGACCAGGAAGTCCAGGAAGTACAGTTCGTTGGTGTAACTGTATGAATAGATAAAATAGGAGAGCAGACAAACCAGATAAAAATGGATACTCCCCCGCGCCCGCCCGTAGCGAATCAGGATCAGGAATCCCACCAGCAAATATACGATTCCGACCAGGAGCTTGAAGAAGTCGGTGATGTTCAGGATGGGACTGGCCTGGATCTGCATTATGACCGTTTTCAGGTCGCCGCTCCGGTAGTCGCGCAATTCATAGGTGGCCGCGACACCGGGAGCGAACATGAACAGCCGCTCCAGATACATTTCCTTGTCACGGATCTCCAAACCGTTGATGCGGAGCAGCACATCTCCTGCCTCTATTTCCGCGGAAACGGCGTCGGCGGTGACGCGACTCACCATCAGCCGGCCGTCTTGCTCCACCCAGCTGATTCCGTCGGTGGGATCGTTCCAGTTGATCCGGTCCTTCAGGTTCAGGATCCCGATCACCAAAAACAGAGCCCCCACCAACAACAGCAGGTAAATTTTGAACTTTTCCGGAAATCCGAACCGTTGCATCATGACAGCCTCTTTCGATCCGCCAGTTACGAACGCAAGCCGGGTGCCAGGCGTTGTCTTCCGGTTTGCGGGAAAATGCCGCGGCTATCTCCCTGATTTTTCTTCGGAAAACCACCAATGCATCCGGTGGATTCAAAAATCTGAAGGGCATTATACATTATTTTGGATATGAAGTGCAATATTTTGAATAACAAGAATCAAAAATATGGATTGGGAATGAGGACGCTGGCGCGTGGTGCCATCAGAAGCGGAAGCTGATGCCTCCCCGAAAGGAGCGCGGAGATCGCACCAGAATCAGATCGCCGGTCGGAGTCTGATAGACAGAGACCCCCTGGTTGAGGATATTGCGGATGTCAAGGATGGCCTCCCATTTGCCCATGGAACTGGAGAACAACGGGATGGATTGCCGGACAAAAACGCTCAGCGAGTCATTGCCCAGGTTGTAGTAGTTGGAGAAGGGATCCATGGGCAACAGCGAATCGCCGGTCGTCTTGCGATACACCGCCGAGATGTCCGTCCCCGTCTCCGGGATGGACGTCTCGAAACTGGTGGAAAAGGTATTAAAAAATCTGCGTTTCAAGGACCCGGCCCAGTTGTCGAGAGTGCTGAACATGTCGGTGGGGGCGTCCACTTCCGTTCCTGAGCCGTAAATATACAGCACCGACGTGGAGATGGATCGCGTCCACTGACGGGTCATCCGGAACCGGAAGCCGCTGGAATCGTTGAATTCGTCCGGCAGCACGGCATATTCAAGATTGGAAGCGCCGGGATTCTTGAGGATGGCGACGAAGGGATAACCCGTTCCCGTCACGCGATCGAGAAACGTGCTGATCTCCACGTCTGTCTTTTCGTCGAGCAGGAACGACAGCCCCATTTCCATGTGTCCGCTGCGGGTCACGAATGTGTCCTCGCCCAGCTTGGCCACATTGAAGGGTGTATGCATGGATACCATCTCCCCCTCGGGCAGGCGGATGGTGTTTTCGTCCGTCTGCCGCTGATTGTTCATCATAAAGCGGAAGGAGAATTCCTCGGCGGGGGTGAAGTACACCTGAAAGCGGGGGCTGATGAAGGTATTCCCCCGGCCCACAGTGCTGTAATTGATGTCGAAGCCATAGACCATGGTCAGCGGCTCAGCGATCTGGAAAGCATCCTGAATCCCCACGCTGATATGCTGGATCGGCTCTATGGTATGGAGAATCTCTTCCTGAAATCCTTCCGGATTGGTCTGGGCCAGATCGTGAATCGCCCGCTGCTTGGTGCCCATCTTGGCGTAATCCAGATTGAACTGGAGGTTGTGTTCCGTGCCCAACTGGTAGTTCAGCAGATTGGACAAGCGATACTGGCTGTCGAAACCCGTGGACAAGGTGCCGGTGATGACGTAACTGGAATTGCGCCCCAGTGGTTCCACATAGGCGAATTTGGTGGAAAATCCGCTCCCCAGCGAACCGGGGAGGACATTATAACCCAGGGAGCCCAAGGGCTGGGTGGTGGTGACCTGAACCGCCCCGCTGCGGACCGTGGCCTGGTTTTCCCCTTCCTTCAGCACGTGGGGAGCAGTGGCCTCCGTCTCGCTTTCCTTGGCCCGGAAAATGAGTTCCTTGTCGCGGGAAGCGCGCAACACATTCTTCACGCTCCAGTTCTCTTCGGCTTCCTCGTCGGATGCCATGGCGGACAGCACCAGGAATAGCGGCATTCTGTCGATGGGCGTGACCAGGCTCTTGGAAAGCGGTCGGTAACCGGACATGATCACGCTGATGACATAGCGGCCCGGCAGCAGGTCCTCAATAGAGAAACGACCCTGTTCGCCGGTTTTGGTGGTCATCAGGGCGTCCTCGACCCAATCCTCCCGAAAAATGGATACGGTGGCCCCAACCAGCGGGTGGCCGTCCTTGCTACGGACAACGCCTTCGAGGATCTTCTGCCCCTGGGAATCCGCTGCCGGCCAAACCGGCAGGAACAGCAGACAAACAGCCCAAACCAGAATGGATTTTGCGACTTTCATGACTTCCCTCGCAAATCGCCTGACGATCCTTTTTTATTATATCTCCAATGATCCGGTTCGTCAATTACCGCTTTACGCCTCAACGATTTGATGTTTCTTCCCGCCAGAAAGTTCATGTTTTTCCGTCACTGCTCTCGGCCAATTTGACAATCGAGTCAATTTTGATTATAATAGTAATTCATTCCGGAGGTACCCACACCATGGAATTCATCGTCGGAGACAAGGTTGTCTACCCAAATCACGGCCTTGGCTACATTGAGGAAATCGCGCAACAGAAGATTGCCGGTCAGCAGATTCACTTCTACCAGTTACGCCTGATGGAGTCCAATTCCACCATTTTGATCCCAGTGGACAATGTGGACAGCGTAGGTCTGCGACGGACCATCTCCCGTAAGGATGCCGAGAGTATGCTCAAATCCCTGGCATCCGATTGCACCGATCCCACCATCGACTGGAAAGATCGCTTCCGCGAGAATTCAGACAAGATGAAATCGGGCAAGATCTGCGATGTCATCGATGTGCTCAAGTCGCTGGCCCGGGTGAACACGCAGAAGAGCCTCTCCTTTCGCGAGAAAAAGATGTATGATCGGGCCAAACGCCTTCTGATCATGGAATTGGCCGCTGTTCTGAGCAGTACGGAAGAGAATATGGAGCACGTGGTGGATGATGCACTGCTCAAGTCAGTGGGCCTGACCGATTCCGCTAACCCGAACGCGTAAGTCTCCATGACCTACATTTTACTCGCCTTCGGCATTCTCTTCGGCGTCGGCCTTTCCGCATTTTTTTCACTGTCGGAAACCGCCCTCCTTTCCCTGAATCGCTATCGTATCCGATTCCTGATCCAGGAGAAGGGATCCCGGGCGGCCATTCTGGAACATGTTCTGGAGGAGCCGGAAAAAATCCTCAGCCCCATCCTGCTGGGCAACACCCTGGCCAATGTGATCACGGCCATGCTGACAGCCTTCCTGGTTTCCTCTCTGGTGGTCAATCATCTGACCTTTCTGAGCAATGAACTTGCCCAGCTGATGGCCAGCATTCTGATTTCCATCCTGATCCTCATCATCGGCGAAATCACGCCCAAATCCGTCGCCGCTCGCTACCCGGAGCGGATGGCCCTCAAGGTCATTTACCCCCTGCGGGTGATCGTGTGGTTACTGCATCCTCTGATCCGGCTGGCCCTGTGGGTCAGCAATCAGCTGATCCGGCGGCTGGTCCGGCCCGGGACCGGCGCCTATCCGCCGGGACTGTCCGTGGACGAACTCAAGTCCATCATCACGCACCACAGTGAACAGCCCCTCGACGACAGCGCCCTGGAGATGATCCATAACGTATTCGAATTCCCCACGATCCCTGCCGGAGAAATCATGACGCCCCGCAATCTGGTGCTGATGCTTCCCGCCGATGCCGGCATGGAAGCCATTCTGGAACTGTTCCTGAAATATGAATTTTCCTCCATCCCCATCTTTGATGGTTCACCCGACAACATCCTGGGCGTGGTACAGGCCCGGGACTTCTACGCGGAGATCGTTCGAATCGGACTGAGGCCGGAGCGTTTCGCCTTGTCCGGATTGGTTCAGCCGGCCACCTTCATCCCCGAATCAGCGCCCATCTCCGAAGTTCTGAAACTCTTCCAGGAAAGTTACAGTCATTTTGCCGTCGTTGTGGATGAATTCGGCCAGTTCGAAGGCATCATCACGTTGCAGGACATTCTGGAGGAAATTGTGGGTGAAATCATCTGCCGATCGGACGAGGGACCCAAAGCCATCAACCAGATCAGCAACGACCTGTATCTGCTGGACGGTTTGCTCTCCATCCGCGATTTCAACCGCACGTTCGACACCCCTCTGCCCACCAGCGAATCGTACTCCACCCTGGCCGGTTTCCTGATGAGCCATTCCGGTAAAATCCTGGAGGAGGAAGAAATTATGTTCTGGGCCGGCTACCGGTTCGTCGTAGAAAAGATGGAGGGCCGCCAGATCAAACGGGTGTTGTTGCAGACCGGATTGGCGGATCCGGCACTGCCGGAGGAAGGCCCTGCCGGCCAGGTCAATCGCTGACAGGGGGCCAAGTACACAAGCCCTCCGCCATTCGGCCGGAGGGCGGGTCCTTTCACAGTAGTCGATTGGTTGATTACACACCGGACGTCGACGGCCGGGTCTACCGCTTTCTTTCGAGTCGCTCCTGTCTCTGTAACCGGAATTCTTTGCGCATCCGTTTCAGGGTGGCCCGCTGTTCCGGTGTCAGAACCTCATTGATATCCAGCTGCATGACCACCGTCATTTTTATGATTTCTGCCCGAAAGCGTGAAATTTCCGTCAGAGCCGCCATGACCGCTTCCCGATCAATATCGTCCTTCTCCACCAGGGCTTTGAAATCCAGTTGTGCCTTTTCCAGCGAAGCCTTGAGGTCGATGAGATTCTTGCGGTGCTCGAGAAAAATGGCCTCGATGCGCTCGACCTGCTGGGGAGTCAGATCGGCTTCTTGCACCACCCGCTGCATTTTCCACCATTTACCGGGCAACTGGGGCAGACCCAGATTATGCCCTTCCTGGGCCTGGGCAATCCCGGCGAATAGCAACACGAACCACAGCAGCAGCACCCCGTTTGCCGTCCAGATGAATGTTCTCCTGATCATGGTGACTACCTCCTTATCCAATTGCGTCAAGCCTCTTTTCCCGGTCGAGCACGGTGACGGGAAATTTCTTTTTTATCGGAGTCATCGTGTTCGGCCGGCGGCTGGTTGCCGTCCCCGTTGCTTCGTTCCGAGGAATCGGCCGAAACCTCCCAGGGCTGATAAATGCTCAACAACTGGGTCTCATCGAAATCCATGACCTCTTCCAGCTCGAGGAGCATTTCATTGTCCTGCCGGTCTTTGGCGGAAAAAGTCACTGCCGGGGCGGAGACGGGGACCAGCGTAAAATAACCGATCGCCAGCACCAATGTCAGGGCGGCAGCCATAGCGGCCAGCCGCAACACCGACGGCGGGGAGAACAGGGCGGTTCCGCGCCACCAGGCGCGCCGGCTGCGGGTCTCGATTTTCCGCCAGACCACATCGTTAAAATCGGCGACCGGCTCCAGCAGTGGCAGGTCGTCCAACAGTTCCCAGCCCTGCCGTACCTGCCGAACCAGATCCCGGCATTCCGGGCATTGTTCCATATGTTCTTTCATATCCCCCTCCGGCGCTCGGCCCCGGGTCGAATCCCATTCCAGGAACAGTTGTTTGAATTCATCACATTTCATGATCGCACCACCTTCCCGGGCACGGGCGCCGGCTCGAGCGGCCGCTCCATTTTCAGGATGACGTCCCGCAACCGCAGTTTTCCACGATGAATATGGGTCTTGATGGCGCCGACGCTGCATTTCATAATGGCGGCGATTTCCTGGTAAGAAAACTCTTCGTACTTGCGCAACGTTAGGGCCATCCGTTCCTTCTCAGGCAGTTCTCGCAGGGCCTGACGAATCAATTCGGCCATTTCCTTCCGCTCGACGTTTTCCAGGGCCGAATTCCCCGGTTCGACACTGATCTTGTAAAAACGGCCGGTACCTTCATCACCTGGTTTGTCCATCTCGCTCTGCCGGATCAGACGCCGGTTCTTGCGGATGTACTTGAGGGTCGTGTTCGTGGCGATCTTGAACAGCCAGGTCGAAAATCGCGCCTGCGGCCGGTATCGGGAGCGGGCCATATAAATCCGGACAAAAACATCCTGGGCCAGCTCTTCGGCTGTCGCCACATCAGGCACCATGCGATAGATGAAATTCAGCACCGGTTTCTTGTAACGGTTCATTAAAAGATCGAACGCGGCGGTGTCGTCGTTTTTGACTTGTTCCATCAGCCGGGCATCTTCGTCCATGCTCTCTCCGTTGCCAACTGTCGGTTTGTTAAACCCACGAAGCTGAAAAAAGTTTCACCTTTTGGCTGTTGACTTCGCAACTAAGCCTATTGTTTAATGGATGATGAAACTTTTCAAAAGTCTCTTAATCCTTTCCATGTGAGAGTGTCCGATCTTGAGCCTGACCCCTGAAGTTCGACAGTTGATCGAAAAAACCCGCAGGGGAGATGTCAAGGCCTTCCAGTCGCTCTATGAACGTTATGTGCGCAAAGTGCTTAACTTCTGCTACCGGCTGACCGGCTCCCGGGACATGGCGGAAGAAGTGGCACAAGAAACATTCGTGTCGGTCTTTAAAAATATCGCCAAGCTGGAGAAAACTTCGCGGTTCGAGCCCTGGCTGTTCATGATTGCTCGCAACTATGTCTACCAGGCATTCCGCAAGAATAAGCTGAAAACCGTTTCGGCCGATCAGACCGACGAGGATAACCGGTCGCTGGTCCACCTCGAATCGGGAAGGAGCACCCCCGAGGAGCAGTTCCTTAAAGAGGAGCTGAAGGATGTGGTCTTTGCCATCATCCAGTCGCTGGATTTGAAATATCGGGAAGTATTTGTATTGGCGGTGCTGGAAGGCTATTCCTATGATGAAGTGGCAAAAATGGTAGGTCGAAAAGTGCAATCAGTGAAAACGGACATCCACCGCGCCCGCGTCAAGATCAGGGAGAAACTGGCCGCGTATCTTGAGAAAGGAAAACTCGACGATGCACTGTGACCAAGTCCGCGCCCTGATGTCCGAGTTTCTGGACGGTGAGTTGCCCACCGCAATGCACCGGTCCGTAGAAGAGCACATCCGGCAATGTCCTGCGTGTACCGCGGAATTGCAGGCCTGGCAGCGGACGAACCACCTGGTCATGGTTCACCTGCCGACGCTGGAGCCTTCATCCGCCCTCTGGCTCGGTATTTCACGCCGCATCGCCCGCGAGAGGCCACTCTCCCTGGGGGAGCGGCTGTGGCGGCAATGGCGATTCGCCCTGGCGGCCGGTGTCGCGGCCGTGGTCGTTTTGGCCCTGCTGGGAGTGTTTTTCTGGTCGTCGCCCACCGCCGGCAACCCCGAAGCGATGATCCGGGCCCAGATGGAACAGTATCTGAAGGACCGCGGCCATCCGCACCGGCCGGACAATCCCTTTTCGGAAGATGAGCCCGCCGTATCCGAGGCCTATGAGAATCCGTTCTCCCGTTACATACGGCTCGAATACCAAAATCCATTCGAGGAGATGGAATAACCGTGTATTATCCGCGATCATACAATATGCTTCTGGTCATACTTTTCGGCCTTATCCTGCTGGTTCCCCTCCGTGGAGACGACCAATCGCCGGACGAAAAAAAGGCTATCGCCGGCAGCCAGCATGAGATGCTGATGCTCCTTATTGAAAAGGGCGAATATGAGCAGGTACCGGAGGAACTGCGGATCATCCTGGAGCTCAAGTTCGAGGGCAAGTACGAAAAATACGTCACTGATGAGATCGTGATTCTCTCCACCCAGCTCAGCCAGAAGCAGCAGTACGAGCTCTGCCACCAAATCCTGGACATGGGCCTTGCCGCCTTGCAGGAAAAAGAGAGCCTGGCCCGGCTTTACAAGGAGAAGGGGGCAGTCTACAAACTGACCGGCGACTCGGAGAAAGCACTGGAAATGTTCAAGAAAAGCGTGGAACTGACCGCCCGGCAAAAAGACGAGTAGCCCGCGCCATCCGCTCCGCCCCCCGCGCCGGTGTCGCCCGCCTCACTCACCGGCGAGTTGCAGCACCGCCAGAACAGCCAGCGCCGCCGTCTCTGTCCGCAGGATGGTTTCCCCCAAGCCGAAGCATTCAAACCCCTGGTTCCGTGCCAGATCCACTTCCGCTTCGCTCCAGCCGCCTTCCGGCCCGATGGCCACCAGGCAAGACGAATCCGCGCCCGCCCGCCGCCACCATGCGGTAGCGGCCCTTTCTGACAGGGGATGCAACAGCAGCCGGCGACCAAACCATGCCTGTTGAAAAAAATCTGTGGCGGTCACCGGCGGGGCGATGTCCATGACGGTATTGCGCCGGCACTGTTTCATGCTCTCACGGACGATACGCTCCCACCGGGGCAGCCGCCCGCGGATATATTGGGCGGCGTCCCGGCGCGACACGTGGTGGCTGATCAAGGGAAACAACTGCCGGCAGCCGAGTTCGGTGGCTTTCTGAATGGCCCATTCCATGGGTTCGGGACGGATCAGGGCCAGCCCCAGGGATACGGAAGCCTTCGCTGTGTCATCTTCCCGGCCGGTTTCGGTCACACGAAACCGCCCGCCGGTGGGGCCACCCGGGCAGAAAACACCTCGATACCATCCGCCCTCGCCGTCGAAGCCCTCAATTGTGACACCGCCGGCCAGTCGCAACACTTGCTCCAGGTGATGAACATCCTCGCGGCTGATCGCGGTCTCATCACCCACCTGTGTTGGGGGGATATGCACCCGAATGACCCGACCCATGTTCGCCTCATCCGCCGGAGACTATGCGTGATGGGTTCTACCGGAATCTCCTCGTCGCAACCGGTCCGGAGAGTACTCCTACCGGACCAGACGGAAGCCGTTGATTTCCACGTCCACCGTCCCGGCCAGCCACTCGGGGGGCAAGGGTTCCACCCACACATTAAAGGAGCGGATCTCGCGCGGCTTCAGGGGAAAATCAGGCTGGACGGGCGTCTTGACGAATTCCTGAATGATTTCACCGTTGGATCCCAGCAAAGTAATGCGCAGTTCCACCACATCGACGGTCTGGGTGCCGCTGGAGTTGGCGATCTCACCCGTGACCACCGCCTGCTGCCCGCCCAGGTAATTTTCCGAGACCTGCCCCGCGGCATTCAGAATCTCCAGATACTGAACATGATCCCTGAAACCGGGATCGAGGGCCCGGACCACGCCGGGGTAAACCGTATGCCCTTCCCGGAAATCAGGGCCCGACTTCTGGACCAGGATCACCACGACGATCAGCAGTGCAAGCAGGGCAATACTGGCCAGAATGATGCCCACGAACGCCGGCCGGAGTTTGCGGCGCCTTTCCGGCGGGCCCGAAAAAAGTGACGTTTCACTCATGCAAGGCCTCCACGAGGAAATCGTAACCGCACTATAGCACACCTGTCCGGAGGGATGCAATCCGGGGCCGCCGCCGCCCCGGGGGCGGAGAGGCGACACAAAAAAACCCTTCCCCGGCCGATCCGGAGAAGGGTGGGAATGATTCGCGGCACCGGGTGATCAGCTGAGGATGCGTTCCACCCGCGGTTCGTTGTAGAAGACCTTGTCCTCGGCCTCAGCATCCCGGACGAGAGTGTCCACATAGGCCCGGAACAGCCGGTCCTGCTTCTGGGACAGGATCTCCCGGCGCAGTTCGTCCCCCTGTTCGGCCAGCAGGGCCGGGTCGGGCTGCTGCCGTTCCATCACCTGGAAGACCACCATCTGGTTGCTGTCCTCCATGGGGCCACCCACCTCGTTCTGTCCGAGGCTCAGGGCCCGCGAGGCGATGGCGCCCGGTTCGGCCAGGGGGGCCAGGATCCGTTTGGTCCGATCATTTGCATCCAGCAGGTTGAACATCTGGGATGTCTGGACTTCCAGGTCGAAATTCGAGGCCGCCGCCTCGAAATCGGTGCCCCGTTCGCAGGCCTGCAGAAAATCCCGGGCCTTTTCCGTGGCTAGGCGGCGGGCTTCGGCGGTCCGGTACTCGGAGATCACCTTGGTCCGGACATCCTCGAAGGCGGGGATATGGGGCTCGATCACCTTGACCATCTTGGGGATGATGAAACCGCGCGGAATCTGCTGCAGTTCACCCACCGCCCCCGGCTCCAGGTCCATCAGTTCGTTGATGACGGCCAGAGGCAGGCTGCGGTCGGGATTTTCCCGGTTGAAGGGCTGGGAGGTTTCCACCACGGCATCGAATTCCTGGGCCACAGCGGCGAGATCCTTGCTTTCCTTCGCCTTGGCCTGGGCCTGCTCGGCGGCGGTGCGCAGCTGCTTTTCGGCCCTCTCCTTGGCCATGGACCGGGCGATGATGTTTTTGTAGAAATCGAAATCTTTCCGGCCGGTCACCTTGATGATGTGGAATCCGAACTGGGTGCGCACCAGGTCGGAGATCTGGTCTGTCTCCAGCTCAAAGGCGACCTGGTCAAATTCCGGCACCATGCGTCCGCGCGGGAAATAATTCAGATCACCCCCCCGCTGGGCACTACCGGTATCCTCGGAATGCTGGGCGGCCAGTCTGGCGAAATCCGCTTCCGGTTGGCGCGCTTCGGCCAGAATCCCTTCGGCTTTCTGCCGGATCTCGGCCTCCTGTTCAGGGGTGGCGTCTTGGGGAACTTTGAGGAGGATGTGGGAAGCCCGCACTTCCTCCTTGTACTTGCTCTCCTGGTTGGCCTCATACTCCTGACGCAGTTCCTCTTCGGGAATGGTCTTGGCCAGAGCGTTGGCCAACTTCTCCGTATCCAGCAGGATATAGTCGATTTGCCGGGTTTCGCCGATACGGAAATTCTCGGCATGCTGCCCGTAATATTCCTTCAGTTTATCGTCGACAATATCCACCTTGGCGTATTGATCGGCAAAGGGGAAGGTCACGAACCGGATCTGGGCCATGGTGTTCTTGTCCTGGAAGTACTGAGCCACCTCGGCCTCGGAGACGGTGCAGGAACTGGTCACGAAGCTCTGCAATTTCTGATTCAGCAGAATGCGGCGCACTTCCAGCTCATAGTCCTCCGGCGTCGTGCCAATACGGCTGAGAATGCGGCGATAATTTTCCGCACCCACAAAATTGCCCTTGCCGCCGAACGCCGGACTCTCGACGATCGCCTGATTGACTTCGGCGTCGGTGACCGTGAAACCGAGGCGCTCGGCCTCCTGGGCGGCGGCCAGGGTACGCACCATCTGGTTCAGGGCGATCCGGCCGTACAGCTTGACGGTCTCCGGATCATTGCGGTCCTGGTTCTCGCGTGACTGCAGAAACATGATCAGGTTCGAACGAAAGGAATTCACGGATATCTCCGCATCCCCCACCTTGGCGACATAATCCTCGGCGAAGATCTCGGCCTCCTCACCGGCCGGGGTGGTGGTAAACATCAGCAACATGCCCACCGTCAGGCCGATAATGACCGGCCACAGAACCCATTTCAGCTTTTCTTTATTTTCCCGGACAAAATTCAGCATAGAATCCCTCCGCTGGTACTCGGAAATCAGTCATGACAAATCAGAAATTATACTAAAAAACGTTGATTTTGCAAATTTCTTTTTCACTCCGTGCACCGGAAAAAATCCGTGGAAAACCGCCCGGCCTATGCTATATTTTTATATTGCCCGGGGAAACACCCCCCGCAGGCAGTCGACAAGGACTGGTGGATGGAGTCCAGGACACGATTCCCGTCACTCGCTACCCTGCCCGGCAGGGAACCATCGCGAGCATTTGCCGCTGCAACCATGAACAAAAAAAAGACCGGCCTCATTGCTGTTTTACTCGTGCTGCTTGCCGCCAGCCCCCTTGCCGCTCGCGCCCTGGATGATGAGTTGTCCGCGGACCGGATGCTGAAATGCCGCAAACTCATGCCGGAGCCGCTGCGGGATCTGATGCAGCGACGGGAACAGATTCTGCGGCGAGGTTTCGCGGGGACGTCATTCGCCGGTAACGAAACCGCCATCCGAACGGCCCTGCTCACGGAAATGGATGTCATGCGCCGGCTGCTGGCCGATGGTCGTTCCCTGGAAGACATCATTTTCCAGTTCGGCCGCCTGGCGCGCCTGGCCTGCGACTATACCGACTGGGCAGTCTACGCCACCGGGGCGGACGACGCCCACCGCCTCGCCGATTTCAACGCCTTCATCCGCCGCAAGCAATCCCGTTTCATCGCCGTGTTTTACGACTACTCTCCCCGCCTCTTCGAGGCCCATGACCTGGCGGCCTATCTCGATGACATGGCCCGCTATTCGTCGTCCCTGACCGGGCAGGTCGTGTCCCTGTACCGGCAGGGCGGGCATGCCGCCGTGTTCGATGACCGCTCCCCTGCCTTCGGCTTGGCGGCGCGTCATTACAGTCATACCATCACGCACATGGCCAACATCTGGCTGTATTGCTGGCGGGAGGGTCACGGAGACATGACCGGCGTGCCCTTCTATCCCTATCCGTTGCCCCATGCCTCAAAACGAATCAAAGGAGAGTCTCATGACTAGGATCCGCACCGCTCTGATCAGCGTGTCCGAAAAGCACGGCGTGATGGAATTCGCCGCTGCCCTGCATGAAAAGGGGATCCGGATCATTTCCACGGGAGGAACCGCCAAGGCCATCCAGGCCGGGAGCATACCTGTCCGGGAGATTTCTACGGTGACCGGTTTTCCGGAAATTATGGACGGCCGGGTGAAAACCCTCCATCCCGCCATCCATGCCGGCATCCTGGCGCGGCGGGACCATCCGGACGATATCGCCGTGCTGGAAGAACACCGCTTCACGCCCATCGACCTGGTTGTCGTCAATCTGTATCCTTTCGACCGGGAGACCGCCCGGGACATCGGTTTTGAGCAGGCCCTCGAGCACATCGACATCGGCGGTCCGACCCTCATCCGCGCGGCAGCCAAGAACTTTCTCCACGTGGCGGTGGTGGTGGACCCCAACGACTATGACACGGTTATCCGGGAAATGGAACTGATGGATGGCAGCCTGTCCCTGAGCATGCGCTGGAAGTTGGCCGGCAAGGCATTTCAGCATACCGCCCGGTATGATGCCCACATTTGCCGGTACTTGAGCAACTCTTCCCTGGACGGCCACCAGCTCACTCCGCCCGACCGGTCCGAGGCCCTGCCGAACCTGATGGTCGCCTTTATGAACAAAGCACGAGAGCTGCGCTACGGCGAAAATCCCCAACAAGAAGGTGCCCTCTATGTGGATTCCCTTTCGCCGGCCGGGGGCTGGGCCGATGCCGACCAACTGGGCGGCAAGGAACTCTCCTACAACAATTACCTGGACATGGACGCCGCCTGGCGCTTGGTCTCCGAATTCCAGGATTGCGGTTGTGTTATCGTCAAACACGGCAATCCCTGTGGAGCGGCCACCGCTCCGGATTGCATCCGTGCCTACCAGATGGCGCTGGAGACGGATCCCGATTCGGCCTTCGGTTCCATCGTCGCCTTCAACCGGCGCGTCAACGCCGCCTGCGCCACGGAGCTGTATAAGCTGTTCGTCGAAGTCATCATCGCCCCCGATTTCGAACACGAGGCCCTCACCATCCTGCAACGCAAGAAAAAATTACGTCTTATCCGCAAACCCGTTCCCCTGACGGAGGCGGCCGGCGTAAATATTCGCGACATCGAGGGCGCTTACCTGGTCCAGACACCCGACCGCATCAACCTCGATTCCGCCGAACTGACGAAGGTTACCGTCCGCAAACCCGACACGCGCCAGATGGAGGATCTCATCTTTGCCTGGAAGTGCGTTAAACATGTCAAGTCCAACGCCATCGTATTCGCGCGCAATAACCGCCTGCTGGGTGTGGGCGCGGGCCAGATGAGCCGAGTGGACTCGGTCCGGCTGGCGGCCCTTAAGTCCCGTATATCCCTGGCCGGTGCCGTCATGGCTTCGGATGCCTTTCTGCCTTTCCGCGACGCACTGGACGTGGCCGCCGAAGCCGGCATCGTGGCCCTGATTCAGCCCGGTGGTTCCATTCGGGACGAAGAAGTCATCTCCGCCGCCAACGAACGGGGTGTCGCCATGATTTTCACAGGCCGCCGTCATTTTCGCCACTGATCAGAGGAGGATCTACATGCTGAAAGCCGGAGTTGTGGGTGTGGGATCCCTGGGGCAGCATCATGCCCGGATCTTCGCTTCCCTTTCCGATGTCAAGCTGGTGGGAATTTCCGACAGCAACCAGGAGCGCGGGGAGGAAATCGCCCGCCGCTACAAGACCGACTATTTTCCCGCCCTTGAGTCACTTATCGAAGCGGTGGACTGCGCCAGCGTCGCCGTCCCGACCATTGACCATCATCGCGTCTGCGCCGCCTTTCTGGACGCGGGCCGCCACGTCCTGGTGGAGAAACCCATCGCCGCCTCCCCCGCCGAGGCGCGCGATCTCATCACCCGCGCCCGCCGGAATGGCCGGGTGCTCCAGGTCGGTCACCTGGAACGCTGCAATCCAGCATTTTTGGCCGTGCAGCGATTCATCACCACGCCTAAATTCTTCGAAACGCACCGCCTCGGCATATTCGTGCCCCGCAGCCTGGACATCGACGTGGTGATGGACCTCATGATTCATGACCTGGACCTGGTTCTGTCTCTGTCCAAAGCGGAGATTCGGGATATCCGGGCCGTGGGCATTCCCATTCTTACCGACAAGATCGATATCGCCAACGTGCGGCTGGAGTTCGAGTCGGGTGAGGTGGCCAACCTGACAGCGAGCCGGGTGTCTAGTGAAAAAGTACGCAAATTCAGATTCTTCCAGCCCAATGATTACATTTCGCTGGATTTCCGTAACCAGAGCGCCAACGTTTATTCGCTGTGTACGGCGGACACGGAATTCGGCAAGGAAATCATCTCCCGCAACATCGTCGTGGAGAGCGGCGAACCATTGCGCAATGAGATCGAAAGCTTCGTCACCAGCATCACTCAGGACACACCCGTGGTCTGCACGGGCGAGGACGGTCTGCGGGCCCTCGAAGTGGCCCACCGGATCATCGCCGATATGCACATGGTGTGAGGCGGAATCGACCGCGCCTCTGATCCGTTCGGTTCGTTCCGACATCTATATCCCTTTAGTCCCGTCAGATAAACGAGCCGGAGGTCTTATGTTTTCGTACCACCGCCTGATCATCTCCCTGCTGCTCTTCAGCCTGGTGGGGACAATTCTTGCCCAGGTTTCACCACCCACCCTGATCGGGGGAGAAAAGCCCGTGGGGATCCTGCGCTACGATCTCAGCAACGGCATTCTGGTTCTGGCGCAACCCCGCTTCAGCCTGAGCTATGCCCGGGCCTCCGTTTGTCTGCCCCTGCCCGAATCATTTCGGTCGCACAGCGCGGCGTTGAGCTCCTGGCTGGAGCATCTCTATCTCGATTCAGCCGAGGAAAACCGCGAGACGCCCCGCCAGATCATGGCCACCCTCGATTGTCAGGTTTCCGTCGAGACCGACGGGGACTATGTTTTTTTCAATCTGCTCTGTCTGAGCGAGGATCTACCGCGGGCCATCACCACTTTCCTGGACATCCTCAAGGAAGATCGCTCCCGGGAGCCGTTCTGGGGCCAGGCCCTGGCCCGGTTGCGGCTGGCCCATCGCGAACCGGAAGTGTTCGGTTGGGATAACGCCGCCCCGGCTATTACCGCCGCGCTCTTGTCCGGTCGCCGCCTGGCC
This sequence comes from Acidobacteriota bacterium, assembly GCA_016935015.1. Taxonomy (GTDB): domain Bacteria; phylum Acidobacteriota; class JAAYUB01; order JAAYUB01; family JAAYUB01; genus JAFGRT01. Next base: position 33,075 of record JAFGRT010000023.1, read on the forward strand.
GATATAATCGGGCCGGCACCCGCCACGCCGCTGGAACCCGATGCGCTGGCGGCTCTCCTCACCCGGATGCTGCTGCCGGACGGACTACGTATCCTGCTTTCCGGCCGCTGTGAAGGGGAAGAGATCTCCCGCCAGATCGCCGAAAAGACCGCCCAGTGGAAAAAAGTCGAGGCGATGCCGGCGCTGACCGGCGGCCGGCCGGGTGCCCCCGCCGCCTTCGAATTCGTTGAGTGGTCCACTCTCGCCACAACACCGCCACGAATTATCTTCTATATCAAGGGACCCCGCCCCGATTCGGCTGAATTGGCTCCCTTTCTGATGAGCTGCAGCCTGCTGGCCGATGGCATGACCTCCCTGGTCGGCCGTCGGTTGATGTCTCGCCAAAAACGGATCCCTTTCTGGCTGGACACCCGTTTCCACACGAATGCCCGACGCTCCGTCTTCGTGTTGGAAGTCCATGTGCCGCCTGAACATTTCGATGAAACAGAAGTCCAGGTACTAACCGCCATGGAGCTGATCCAGCGTGGGCGGTGGTTGGAAGTGGACCTGGACCGGGCCCGCAATCAGGCCTTTGTGCATGCCGCTGGATGGGGGCAGTCCCTGACGGCATTTCACAGCCGGATTCTGCATACCCGTCAACCGGTGCAAAAATCGTATCTCGAAGAATGGCAGCAATTGTTTTCCGCCGTCAAACGCCAGCAACTGCAGACAGCGGCCCGGAAGTACCTTACGCTGGACCGATGCGCCGTGCTGGAATTGCCCGGCAAACTGGAGAAGCCCCGTGGGTTTGATGCCGCGTCGTTTCGGGATACCATGAATGCCCTGCTGCCCATTTCCGTGCGTACCGCTCTCGAAGAGATGAAGGATGTTCCCGATGTGCCCTTACCGCTGCCGGAACGGGAACCGTCACCCCTTTGGGGGGCGGATTTTGTGCCGAAGGTGGTGCGGTCGGGCATCCTGCGTGGCCCCAGGGTCATGCTGTCCGAGACGCACGATGTTCCCTTGGTCTGGATGGAGGTCCTGTATCCGGGCGGGCGACTCATCGAAACCGAAGACACAGCCGGGGTGAACCGGCTGGCCCTGCTGCAGCGCCTGCTGGCCTGCCGCGATCCCCAAGGGCGGCTGCTCCTGGAGAAACTGGAAGCACTGGGCGGCCGGGTGAGGATATTCGCGGACAACGAGTACAGCGGCATTTCCCTTTTGGCGCCCAATTATTTTCGTCAGGCCGTCACCGGTCAATTCTTCACCATCCTGCATCGGCACCGCCCGGAAAAAGAGGATCTGGCCCGGGCGGAGACATGGCGGGATCTCTGGTCCCGCCCGGGTGAGGACTCCCCCGCGCAACGGGTGCTGACGGCCACCAACGCCGTCTTCTATGGCTTGGGAAATGCCTTTGGCCGACCCGCCGGCGCGGGTGACAAACTGGACGGCGAGACCATCGCCTATCATTACTCCCGTCATTTCTATCGGATGCTGCCGCATGTGGCCATTCTCGGCGATATCCAGGGCACGGAACTGCTGCCCGTCATGTCTGAATTTGTGTCCGGCTCCATCTTTACCCAGGCAGACCTGCCGCTACTGCGACCCATTTTTCCACCGGGCAAGGTTTTCGAAGACATTGAGCCCGGCATGTACGTGGCCGACCTGGCCCTGCCGGGGCCGTACGCCGGCGACAAAGATCTGGTGCGTATGGAGATCCTGCGCTGGCTCTATCTGAACCAGCCGGAAATCCGCGGCGCGTTTCCCGCCGCCTGGATCGATGTCGTCCCCCTGCTTTCCCGGGGCGCGATCCATCTGCGCTTTCTCGCCGACGAAACGGGACTGACCAACACCGTGCCCCAGGTCCTGAAGTACCTGAAGGATCTGGCCGGCCAACCCATCAACTCCTGGAGCCTGGCCACGTCCATCAAGCGGGCCCAGCTCGACTACGCCGTCCGGAAAACAGACCCCTGGACCCACTGTCACTGGCTGGCCCTGAATTCCCTGTGGAACAGCCCCTTCTGGCAGGACAGTGCCTACAACGAGATTCTGACCTCCATCCGCAAAGACCAGATCCGGGATATGCTGCTGCGTTATTTCGACGGTGCGAGCTACAGCCTGACGTATGAGCGCTTGGCCGATCCGGCGCCGCCTCCTGTTGAGGAAGAGATGGCGCCAGGTGACGCGAAAGGCCAGGATACGCCGGATCGGGAGGCTGTCCGGCCGTCGAATACGGGTCATGTCGCCGTTACGAGCTAATAATCCGCAGTGCCGGCAGATGGCCGGCGAGATCCATCCTTGTCTGCCTGTTCTACCGCCGATTTCCTGTTGTAGAGTCGCCCCAATGCAGGTATAATGGGTTCACCCTGATTTTGCCAAGGAGAACGATCCCCCCCCCGGTCGGGAAAGGCGCCCGTTCTCCTGCCGGATCAAACAGACCGCTTGTGCAGGCCGACAACGAGCACAGGCAGACTGTGGTAGGCCGCCAACTTGTCTGGGACGAGGAGGATATGATGCTGAATCTGATGGAGGAACTGGCGCTTTTAGTGATGCAGGATGAAAAAGGGACGCTCAACCTGCCCAGAAGCGACGAGTTCCGTTACGCCTTGACCGGAGCTCTGCTGCTGGAACTTTACTTTCGAAAACGGATCACCTTGACCGACGGTGTTATCCAGGTCATCTCCGCCAAGACCACCGGCGACGCTTTGCTGGACGACGGACTGAAGGAAATCGTGGCCCTGGAAAAAGACAAAAAAACCCGGTATTGGGTCAAGAACCTCGCCGACAACGTCAACCGGAAAAGAGATCATCTGATGGACGATCTGCTGGAAAAAGGCTATCTCGTGAAGAAGAAAAAGGGATACCGCTGGTCACCGAAACCCGCCGAAAGCGCCGAAAAGTCCCTCGAACACGATCTGCGGGCCAAAATCCGGAATGCGGTGTTGCTCGGCACCAAGGTCAATGCCCGGATGGCATCCCTGCTGTCCTTGACCCGGGCGTGCGGGATGACCAAAGACTTGTTCCGCGATGCGGAACGGAAGACGGCCAAGCAGATGCTGCGGCAGGTGGTGTCCGGAGAACAGATCAGTTCCAAGGTGTCGGCCACCGCTAAAAGCCTCATCGGCTCCATTCATGACGCCGTCAAAGCCATTACCTGAGACGAAAAAAGTGGACTGTCCGATTTGAACAGTCCACCGGTCTTGGTAAGAGGTCATCGGCAACGCTAGAAAAGAAACGGAGACCTTTGGAAGGCGACTCCGCTCCTGGGGGAGGCTACCTTAGTTCGGGAACAGATTACCCCGGCGTTGTTACATTCGTATGAATTCCAAGTTAAATTTGGGAACAGATAGCCGACAGGGGTCCCGCCGGGGGGCGGACGACACGCCACCCGGGGCGGCCTCTCAGTCCCGGGCTCCTCGTCACCCCACATGCGCTCCCAGAGAGCGGCTGCGCGGGAATATCGACATCGGCAAAAGGCAAAGTGCGCTGTACGACAGCCCCCCGACGCTGTGCCGCGGGACAGGGAAGAGAAGCGGGCGGGGCGGCCATGGATACCTTCGGCGGGCAGGGATCAGGGCTCCGGCAAGTCCGAAATCTGGAAACGGTTGCGCCCGCTTTCCTTGGCCCCGCGCAGCATGAATTCGGCATGATGCTGGATCTCTTCGATCAGGTCGGCGGTGAACTGCCGCGGGCTGCACGCCACCGCGCCCCCCAGGCTGACGGAAAACCGGACGCTTTTCCCCTCATTTTCCATCACATTGAACATCATGGTCTGACGGATCTTCTCCGCGACCCGCGCCGCGCCGCGCTTCTCCGTTTGGGGCAGCAGCACCAGAAACTGCTGCCCGCCCACCCGCGCGCAGGTATCGGTGGAGCGGAGGCAGGTCTTCAGACAACGGGCCACGTGCTGCAACAGCACATCCCCCGTCTTGATGCCCCAGGTCCGGTTGATCTGCTGCATCTGGTCCAGGTCTGTCAGCAGCACGGCCAGGCATTCGCCGGGCCGGGCCCGGCAAAGGCGACGCAATTCCTTCTCCAGCAAATTCAGTATAAACCGCCGGTTGTAGAGTCCGGTCAGCTCATCGGTGATGGCCAGCCGGGCCATGAGCATTTTCTTGCGTTCGAGTTCGTGGTTGCGGGTGGTCAGTTCGCGGCGCAGGCGACGGTTTTCGCCGGCCAGGGCCCGACCGCGCAGCTGCAGGAAGAAATAGATACCGGTGGCCAGCACGGCGAACACAAACACCAGGAAAAGCGGAGAAAACCAGAACGGATGCGGGATGCGAAAGGAGACCAGGGTATGGATCCGTGGTGCCGGCCCCTCTGTGGGGAAGGCCGCCTGGAACCGGTAATGGCCGGGTGGCAGGTGGGTGTAGTCCCGCTGAAAACCGTGCGTCGTCGGTTCGAAATCCGTTTCAAAGCCGGCCAGCCGGACGACGGGCCCACGCGCCTCCGAACCGGGTTCCGTTTCCAGTCTCCAGTGCAAGCGAATCCGCCGCACGGTACTGCCCAGTTCCAGGTTCGGCTGAGGATCCACTTTCTGTCGAACGCCATCCTCACCGGTCACTTCCAGCCAATCCAACCGGATGGCCGGCGCTTCGGCGGATGGCCCCGGTACCGTCGCCAGGATTGCCGGAAGCGAGATCGACAGGGTGACTGCCCAAAATACCCAAACTGCTTTCATCATCCCTCTCCGCCGGTGATTACCGGGGACCGCCGCCGCGGCGATCTCCTTGATCCATCGTCTGCGGCGGCTCTCCCGGATTCGCCGCCTTCCGCTCGCCATGCCCGGCCTGCGCTCACTCAGATCGGTTTGCGCGATTTGATCCGTTGCAGGGATTCATCATTCACCCCGATGGCGATCAGATTGATGGCGCAATCCACATGATACCGGTTGCGTTCCTCATGCCAGTCGCGGGACCACCAGGCACACCGCTCACGCAGACAAGGCTGGCGCAGTAAGGGGCAAAATTTGCCGCTCCCCTCCTGATTATTTTCATCCTCAAGAATGATTTCGTCCATATAGGTTGCTCCGGTTCTGGAATCGGGCCAATTGTAACAAATTGGTGTTCAGCTTGAAACAATTTTCCTTTATAATCAAATCACTGTGAAAAAGCTCATCGAGAGGTAATGTGCCCCATGCGAAACAGATACCGCCTCGTGATGTGGATCCTGGCCCTGCTGCTGGCGCCGTCCCTGCGGGGGAATACCCGGCTGTATCTGGATACACTGTCGGCACCCGTCACCCGGGATCAGCTTTTCGCCATTCCGGTATATGTGGATACGGACGGCCAGGCCGTCGTGGTGATAGATCTGTTGCTGGCATATCCACCGGAAGCCCTGACCATTCTGGGCATGGACACCGCCTCGGGCGCGTTCAGTACGCCGCACTTCGGCAATCCGTTGCTGGTTCACGTGGATTCCGTGAACCGCCTGGCCGCAATCGTCTGCGGAGTTCCGACACCGGGCATCACCGGTGATGGGCTGCTGGCCGGCTATGTGATTGCCCAAAGCCTGGGCACACCCGGCATCGTGGACCTGACTCCGGAGTTTTCAACGGCCGGGCCCGTCGGAAAATGCCACCTGGTGCTGGACGACGGGCAGGGGACCGACATTCTGGAGGGAGTATCGGGCACCACGATCGAGATCGGCGAGGAGACATCCTCCGCCCTCTTCTTCCCCCACTTTGTCGAGGGGGATGATTACGAGACCACCATTACCATCATCAACGCCCGATCCGACACCGTCGTGAATGGTGTGCTCGCCGTGCGAGACGACACCGGGGATCCGTTGGCCTATTCCCTGAACGGCGCGCGCCACAAGGGGTTTGCCGTATTCGCACTGCAGCCGCAGCAGTGCGTCCGCTGGACCACTGCCGGCGAAGGGGGCCTGCAGACCGGCACCGGCCTGATCTCCGCCAATCAGCCCGTCGGCGGCCTGATCCTGTTCGATTCGGTGGGCGGGACGGCCGGTGTTGGCGCCGCCTCGCCCGCGAGCTCCCTGCTGGCGCCCGTTCATCGCTCCGTGAGCGCCGCTGTCGACTCGGGCGTGGCGTTCTACAACCCGGCCGCCGTGGCCCGCACTTTCACCCTGGCCCTGCGCACGCCCGATGGCCATGTGGTAACGGAGAAGGATTTCGAGATTCCGGCCAACGGACAACTGGTCCGCTTCGTCGGGGAGCTGTTTCCCGAAACCGACACTTCCGAATTTTTCGGCAGTATTTCGTTTGCGGCCCAATTTCCGCTGACGGCCATGGTCATCCGCGCCGGTTCAGAGAACAACGGTTCATTCGCGACCATGCCTGTCATCAGTGGGGGTGAGACCGACCTGTATTTTGCCCAGTTCGCCGATGGTGCCGGCATCCGTTCCACGATCATTCTGCTGAATCCCTCCGCTACCGCCGGTGTGATTGGGGCCGTGTTTTTGAACGACGAGGCAGGGAATCCCCTGACCGTTGATCTGAACGGAATGCCGGTCACCGGCAGTTACGAATTCTCCTTGCCGCCCCTCGGCGTCCTCGCCCTGGCCACCGATGGCGAGGGAGATCTGGCGGCCGGCAATGTCCACGTCAACACCGATGGACCCATCGGCGGGACCATCCTGTTTTCGGGCACCGACGGCACAGCCGGGGTGGGCCACAGCCGGCCCGGTTCCAGTTGGCTGGTGCCGGTGGAACTGGCCTCGGGCCGGGCTGTGAACAGCGGCCTCTCCGTCATCAATCTGGAGGCGGTGGACATTCAGGTTCAGTTTGATCTGTTGAAGCCGGAGGGCCAGGTGGTGGCCCAATCACCACTTGTGACCTTGCCGGCCGGCGGGCAATACGTTCGCTTCCTGACGGATATTTTCCCGGGCTATCCGTTTCCTGCAACTTTTCAGGGTTTGATCCGTCTGGACACCATCCATCTGGTGGCGGGTATGGCGCTGAGGACCGGGCCGCAATCGTACGCCACCCTGCCGGTAGTCCCCCTGGAATGACGGCCCGACGCTCCGGTCCGGCCGGGTTCGTTTTAGTCACCGGGAGCTTCGCTTGACGGACAGTGAACCAGCCAGCGGCTGAACAGGAAATAACCCAGTCCAAACCCGGCGGTATTGGCCAGAAAATCATAAAAGGAGACAAACCGGCCCGGCACCAGCGCTTGGGTGGCTTCGTCCACGGCGGCATACACGAATCCGAGGATCAGCACCGGCAGGTACCGACCCCGATAGCCATAGCCGCGCAAAAACCGGAACAAAAGCAGCGCCAGCAGGATATAGGCCAGGAAATGAAGCACCTTGTCCGTAAATCCCCAGGAATTCAGATGAACGGAGAGGGGGATATGCCCGGCCACGGCCAGCATGAGGAAATAGCCGAAAAAGGGCAGTGCATAGTAAACCGTTCTTTTCATTCACCGGTCCCATATGAAATCGTCACCGCCGGCAGCTGCGGCAGCACCTTACTGTACATCCAGAGGGCGGAAAGTGCAACCGTAAACGAAGACGACGGAGCGGGTCCTGAGAGGGAGGATTCCTGGAACCATCAATGAAAAAAGTACTTATTATCCTGCTGGGTCTCCTGATCCTGTTTTTAACGGGACGCTGGATCTGGTACCAATTCGTGCAGAGCGATGAGGACAAGATCCGGGCGATCATCAGCGACGCCACCACCCATGTGGCTCAGCGGAAACTCTTGCCGCTTTTCAAGGATTTTGCACCCGATTTTCATGACGATCACGGGTTGGATCTGCCGACCCTGCAGGCCCTCACGTACCGGGTATTCGGCCGGGCGGAGGCGTTTGAGGCGACGACCGATATTCAGGACATCCGTATCGATTCCGTGAGAGACCATGCCGTGGTGAGATTGACCATCCGTCTTTTCCCGGTCCAGAGGGGCGTGACCGGACCGGAAATCTTTCAGGCCGCCCGCCGCAGCAATCTGTTTTACGTTCTGTTCGTCAGGAAGGGCGGAGACTGGAAAGTGCTTCGCTCCGCCCATGATCCCCTGCCCGTTGAGGCTTTTCCCGCCAGCCGGTAATCTTTCCTGATTCAGTTGTTTCACCTTTTTCCATTATCCAGGGCCAGAACGACCGGCATTGCCAAGAATCGGATCGGTTTTCCCGTGAATCCAACAGGGGTTATTGATTCCTGAACGGCCATCGTCATTATGAATTACGACCCATCCCATTTCAGGAGAAGTATCGTGACCCCTATACTAAAATCCATCCCCGGCCGACCGAGTGGAAAGTATGCTGTCAGAGCAAACAGCGGGGGCTTCTGCCCCGCAACAATTTACCTCAGTCTGTTCCTGCTGCTGTGCCTTCATACCGGCTGGCTGCCGGCCGCACCGGCTCCGGCTGAAGAGATCCCGTCCATCACGCATGAGAAGGCCTATCCAGAGTCGATGCCGGGATGGCCGGATGCGGAAATCACCCTTCTGACCAACGCCGTTAACCAGCCGGTGCACATTGCCCATGCCGATGACGGCAGCGGCCGCCTGTTCATCGTGGAACGGACCGGTACAATCCGTATATTTCACAACGGGCAGATCCTTGCCGACCCGTTTCTGGACATTTCCGGCCGGATCACTTTCAGCGGCGGCGAGCAGGGACTGCTCAGCGTTGCTTTCCCCCCTGCTTTCGCCGCCAAACAATATTTCTACGTCTACTACACCGCACTGGAAACGGGGGCAAGCATCGTCTCGCGTTTCGGGGTGACGGCGGATCCCGATCGGGCCGATCCGACCAGTGAAGAGATCGTCCTGATCCAGCCACAGCCGTTCACCAATCACAACGGCGGACAGCTGGCCTTCAACCCTGTGGATGGCTACCTTTACATTGGCTTCGGTGACGGGGGCTCCGGCGGTGATCCCGACAATTACGCGCAAACCACCACGACATGGCTGGGGAAAATCCTGCGAATCGATGTAGAAAGCGGCGCGGCCGCCTATGCCGTTCCGGCGGACAATCCCTTTGTCGGCGATCCCCTGGTGCTGGACGAAATCTGGGCCATCGGCCTGCGCAATCCTTGGCGCTTCAGTTTCGATCGTGCCACGGGCGATCTTTGGATCGGTGATGTGGGTCAGAGCACCTGGGAAGAAATCAATTACCAGCCGGCCGATAGTCCGGGGGGCGAGAATTACGGCTGGCGCATCACGGAGGGATCCGCCTGTTACAATCCGAATCCATGCAGTACGGTGGGCCTGACCCTGCCTGTCTGGGACTACAGTCACATCACCGGCTGCTCCGTCACCGGCGGCATGGTTTATCGAGGACCTGCCAATTCCTTGGCCCATGGCATCTATGTTTACGGTGACTATTGCACCGGAATCATCTGGGGTCTGGCATGGGATGGCCAAGCCTGGGTCAACCGGGAGCTGTTGGACACGGCCGTCAACATTGCCTCTTTCGGGCAGGATGAGGACGGTGAGCTCTATGTGGCGGACCGTTTTGGCGGAATCTACCGCCTTCATCTGACACCTCGCTACGGCGATGCCAACAACGACGGCCAGGTGGATACCAGCGACGTGCTCAGCCTGGCCGCCTTCCTGGGCGCTAACCAGGCCTCGTTATCCGCGCCGGCAGGAATCGCCGACGTCAACCTCGATGGTGTCATCAATGCGGTGGACCTGACCATTCTGCAACACCGCCTGGTGGATAACATCACCCAGCTACCCCATAACGGGTAAGTCCCATCATGCCGTCGAGGCTTCCGGATGGCCAAGCCGGGAGGGCGGCTACGATGGCAATGGCCCTCGCACTAATGGGGGACGAAAGGGAAATGGTGACAGATGGACTCAACACCAACAGTATTGGACGACATGCGGTCATTCATGCGAAGCCGGATCATCCTCTCCGCCGTAGAGCTGAACCTGTTCACCCTTCTGGATGAGAACCCGCTCTCCGGCGCCGAACTGGCGGATCGAGCGGATGCAGATCCCCGGGCATTGCGGCGCCTCCTGGATTGCCTGGTGGTTTTCGGCCTGCTCAACGCCGACAATGATCGCTATCACCTTGCGCCGGCCGCCGCCTGCCTGGCGGCGCATCATCCCCGGACGGTACTTCCCATGGCCCATCATCTCAATTACTTGTGGGACAATTGGTCCCGCCTTTCGGCGGTCGTCCGCGCTGGCCGAAATCACAGCGCCCCGCCGATCGTCGAAAAAGACGACGACAATCTGGACGCCTTTATCCAGGCCATGCACGTAGCCGGGCGCACTCTGGCCGAGGAGGTCGCCGCCCGCGTTGATCTCACCGGTTTCCAATGTCTGCTGGACATCGGCGGCGCCACCGGCACGTACACCATCGCATTCCTGCAGCGGAATCCTGGTTTGCGGGCCATCCTGTTCGATCTGGCCCGGGTGGTGCCCATGGCCGACCGCCGCTTGCGTGAGGCGGACCTGCGGGAACGGGTGACACTCCGCCCCGGCGACTTCTATACAGATGAATTACCTGCCGGGGCCGACGTGGCATTGCTCTCAGCCATCATCCACCAGAACAGCCCGCGCCAGAATGAGGCTCTGTTTGCCAAGATTCACCGGGCCCTCGCCCCGGGCGGCGCCCTCCTCATCCGCGACCACATCATGGCCGACGACCGGCGGCACCCCCCCGCCGGGGCCGTGTTCGCCATCAATATGCTGGTGGGAACCACAGGCGGTGATACGTATACGTTTCATGAACTGGAGAATCAGCTGCTGGCCTGCGGTTTCGGGGAGATCGAATTCCGGTGGAAAGGCGAGTACATGGACGGCCTGATCTGGTGCCGTAAAGCGTGATGAATTCCCCACACAAAAAGACCCGGCCGCGCAGCCGGGTCCCATGATCCAATCTGTTCGTTCTGCCGTTTACTGGCGCATATCTTCCATGCTGAACTTGTCCTGCTTGGTATAGCCGGCTGGCAACGAATACACGTTGGCGGCCGGAGACTTTTCGGAAATCTCCAGCGTTTCGGTGGTGGTGCGCACGTTGCCGCCCATGACGTTCATGTTCATCTCCGAGGCGATCTGGAAACCCTCGATTTTCCGAAATTCCGCCATGACTTCGTCCGAAAGACGCATGGAGAGTTTCTTCATGTTGTCCATCATCTTTTCGCTGACCATCTTCCAATCGAATGGGACGTCCTTGGTGGCCCAGTATTTCATTTTCATGTTCATCATCATGATGCTCATTTCCACGTCATACTCGTCACAGTTCCACTGCTGGATTTGCTTGGTTTTGCCGGTGGGCGTTACGGTCACCTTCATCGAGCCCATCATCCCCTCCATCATCTGTCGCATCTGTTCGGGATAATAGTCCATGGCGTTAAAGGGCAGCTTGATCTCGATGTACGTTTTGTTGTTGTGGTTGATGGTATACATCATCTGTTTATTGAGATCGACGATGAAAGACCGTTCCGGCGAATGGTTGGCGAACAGGTTGTTGCCAATCCATGTTTCGGAAATCTCGTCCTTGGCCGGTTGATTCTGCCCCATCATGGAGATGGGGTCGGTATGAACTTTCATCTTTACATAGTGATCGGCCCAGACAAATCCAAGGGTCGTCAATGTGATCACGAGCACGAGCAATATCTTTTTCATTGGTCCTCCTCGACCGTGAAATTTCGGAGATTATAGCCGATTCCCCCAATGGCAACAAGTGATAAGAGTATTTTTCTGCCGAAAGGTTTCGAAAACCTTGACGGGTGAAACAAACGTTTTCCCGACCGGGCGTTGGCTCTTCCGGCTCCGGATGAAATCAATCGTCGTCACATCAAACAGAAGATTCATCAGATGGATGGATCTGGATCGATCAAAGTGATATAGTGTCGGAACAAAATGTACTCGACAGCGTATACAAACGAAAACCTTGCGGAGGAGCCATGGAGAATCAAGGTAAAATTCCGGGAAAAGTCAAAGCCTTCGGTATTATCCACCTGGTCTTTGCCGGATTGGGAATAGTAGGGACCATCTTTGGATTGATCAGCATCTTCACCGGCGGCATGGGCGGTACACCCGAAGCGGAAGCCATCCAGGAAGTCATGGCCCGCTATTACAACATCCCGGCGGTGATGATCTACCATATCGGCAGCATGATCATTTCGCTGGCCCTGTGTGTGCTTCTGATCCTCGCCGGGATTAAGCTGCTTAAGTTCCTGGTGGCGGGACGGGCCTTGTCCCTGGCCTATGCCTGGATCACCATTGCCTGGACCATCATCGGTGGAGCGGCGAACTACCTCATCACCAACAAGTATCTGACGGAAGTGTTGTATAGCAGCGACCTGCCCGACGCCTTGATGCAGGCCGTGGAAATGCAGTTCAAATTCGCCCCGGTCATGGCTTTTTGCTGCCTGATTTATCCCATCGTCATTCTGATCGTCATGCTGCCGGAAAAGTATGCCCGGCTCTTCCCGGGTTACGTGCCGGCAGAGGAAACTGACGAAGAATAACTCTCCGGGCGGGAAGGCGAATCCGAGGATTTGTTGCACGGTGAGCCGACGCATATTCGCCAACAGGACGGCCGGGACGCGCTCCCGGCCGATCAGGGAGCATCCGGGGTTTCCACCAGAATGTCGTCCGATGTCCGGTCGTTGACTCTCAAGGTATGCTGGAAGATGTTCAGCAGGTTGATGGTCTGATCGGCAATTTTTTCCAGGTCCCATATCAAACCGTAGAACAGAATGCTCAGACGGGTTTTGGAGGTTTGCTGCCGGATCCGCTGGATCTGGTTCCGGTTGTATTCCGCAAACAACATTTTCAGCCGGTTTCGGGCCGCGGTAATGGATGCGAAGTCCTGAAATTCTTTCTGCAGAAATGCTTCGGACGTTTTTTCCAGAATCTCCAACACGCAGTTTCTGATCTGGCCGATCTCCTCGATCTGGGAACTGAGCAGGCCCTTGTGGTTGTTGGCGATGTGAAGGTACGCGCGCATGGCGATATCCCGATGACTTTCGGCGATCTCCTGGAGGGTGCTGATGGTCGAGGTATAGCGCTGGGTGTCGTCCACATCTCCGGACTGTGTGGAGCGAAGGATCTTATAAATATTGGCCACCAGGATATTGGCCCAGTTCTGGATTTTTTTCGATTCCTTCTTTCGGCCCTTGAGCTGCTGCAGATCTTGGGACAGCAAGCCGTTCAGGCTATCCACCACTGCCTGCCGGACTTCGTGTAAAAAAATCCCGGCGTGTTCGAAAGAAATCATGATGGCCTGTTGGGTGTCGGTGATCTTGCGTAGGTTGAACACTTCCATGGCCTCGTCGGCCACGGCGCGGTCGCGGTGAACCCGATGGTTGCGCAGCACCAGAAGCGCCACCACCGCCAGGATCACCAGCACGCCCACCCCCTGCCAGTGATAGATGACCACAGCGAAAATCGAGGAAACGGTGAAGGCCATGAGAGCGGTGATGAACCAGCCGCCGATGACCGTCAACACACCGGTGATCCGGTAGACTGCGCTGTCGCGGCCCCACGCCCGGTCGGACAGGGATGTGCCCATGGCGACCATGAAGGTCACATAGGTCGTGGACAAAGGCAGCTTCAGAGACGTGGCGAAAGAGATGAGAGCACTGGCCACCATCAGATTCACCGAAGCCCGCAAAAGGTCGAAAGAAGGCCGCTCCCCGTCACTGCCGGGAGCCGGACGGTACAACCGGTCATCAAAGCGACGCGCGGCCAGCACCTGCCATCGCGCCGGCACGATCTTCTTGAATCCAAACAACAACGACGTCGACATCCGCACCAGCGTGCGCGACAGGGAAGAAGAGCCGAAACGTTCCACCCCCTCGTCCTGGCGGCCCAGGCTGACTTCGGTCTGGGTGACGGTGCGCGCTTTGCGGGAAATCCAGAGGGTGATCACCATGATGATGCCGGCGATAAGCAGCAGACCGGTGTGAGAGCGTACCGGCTGCTCCAGGGCGATCATGGCCTGGTTGTAGCCATCGGGCCCGATCAGGGCGGCCTGGTAGGATGACAGCCCGGCCAGGGGTACCCCGATGAAATTCACCAAGTCGTTGGCGGCGAACGCCATGGCCAGGGCGAACGTCCCGACCAGGATGATGATCTTGAGGATGTTGATTCGCGAAAAGAGCAGCAGCATCTGAAACACCACCGCACATACGATGAAGGAGATCAGGAGGATGGTGAAATTATGGGTGTTGATCCACGCCAGGGTCTCGTCGCTGATGAATGAGGCGCCTTTGGCACCCTTGATGAGGATAAAGTAGACGATCATGGCCATGGCGCCGCCGCCCCAGAGCCCGCCATAGCGTTTCAGCCGTTTCATGTAATCGAAAGTAAAAACCAGGCGGGACACAAACTGTAGTGCAGCACCCACGACAAAGGCAATGACCACCGATATCAGGATGCCGAAAATGATGGCCAGCGCCTTGCCGGTATTGATGTACTTTACCAGGGAGGAGATCGTCTGTCCGGTTACCATGATCTTGATGATGGAGACGGCCACCGCCGCCCCCAGCAGCTCGAACACGATGGAGACGGTGGTGGAGGTGGGCAGGCCGAAGGTGTTGTACAGGTCCAACAGAAAGATATCGGTGAGCATCACCGCCAGGAACATCACCATCAGCTCGGGCATGGTGAAGTATTTGGGGTGAAAGATCCCCTTGCGGGCGACTTCCATCATACCGCTGGAAAAGGTGACTCCGGCCAGGATTCCCATACTGGCGATAATGAATACTACACGGCGCGGCGCCACCTTGGAACCGACGGATGAATTGAGGAAATTGACCGCATCGTTGCTGACGCCGACAATCAGATCGGAGACGGCCAACGCCCCCAAGACAATAATCGCCCCTAAATAGATGTCCATCCCGATAACCTCTATACCCAGGTTAATGAACATAATCCAGTTGTGGTGTCTAGTCAACCCGGAAATGAATTTGCCACGCCGGCCGCCATCGAAAAAATCTCCCGCAGTCCGGCGAGTCATGATAATATTTCTTTTCACTTATGAGAAGAACACGCTGCGGGGTGGGTATGGCACGGTCTCGATACTTTTGGGCGCTGGTTATTTTTGTTATTCTGCAACCGGGACTCATGGATCTGTTGGGTGCGGAGTGGATTGCGCTGGACGCCGAGCCGGCGGGCACGCCGCCGACCATCCGGGTGGTGGAGTCGGACGCCGATCACACGCGCGTTCAAATCATTCTTCACGGCTTTTGGATTTCCGATGTAGAAGCGGAAGGCCGGATTTTCCAGCTCCTGGCCATGGACCGGGAAGGCCTGCTGCGGGAAACGGGCAAGGCCCAGTTGCCGTCCATCGGCCGGTTGCTCGGCTTGCCGGGGAACCAGTCGGTGGAGCCCACCATCCTGGACGGGGAAGTGGCCGAGTTTTACGGCATCGTGGTGTATCCGGCCCAGCCGAAACCCAACCGCTGCGGCGATTCCACCCCCTTGCCCTTTACCCTGGATGCGGAGTATTACGCCGCGGACGCGTTCTTTCCGGGACGCCTGGTGACGATGGATCCGCCGGCGGTTCTGCGCGACCGGCGGGTGACCCGGTTCGGGGTTTATCCTTTCCAGTTCAATCCGGCTCGGCAAACGGTGGAAGTTTACCATCATCTGCTGATGGATTTTACTTACACCGACAAGGATTACCGGGCGATGCCGCCGGCGGGCGCCGGCTTGGTTTCGCCGGCGTTTCAGCAGCTCTATCGCGCCGTTATCATCAACGAGGAATGGCTCGAAAGGCACACCAAGGAGGGCGGGGCTACCCGAGAGCGCATGCTGATCCTGGTGGCCGACGAACTGGCCGGTGCCATCGTTGATTTCGTTCAGTGGAAAAAGGAGAGCGGTCTGGACGTGACGGTTCGCCTCATGAGCGAAGTGGGCACCGGCGTCGCCGACATCCAGAGCGCCGTGCAGACCGCCTACGACGATCCTGCGACACGTCCCACTTTCGTGTTGTTTGTGGGGGATGAAAACACGATTCCCCCCG
>JAFGRT010000174.1 GCA_016935015.1 Acidobacteriota bacterium
GCACCATCGGGCCGAGCCGGCGAACGAGCGACGGGGAGAACCGGCGACTGCATGACCGAGTGATCGTTTCGACCGCTGTACCCCATCCCAATTGACATACTTTTGTGACAGAGCCTGGCACCATCCTCATTGTTTCGACCGCTGTACCCCATCCCAATTGACATACTTTTGTGACAGAGCCTGGCACCATCCTCATTTCCAACTCCGCACATCCGGCAGGCTCTGAAAATCCCCGCCAACGCATCCGGCATTCACTTTCATCCATCCAACATTTTTCAATGGCCGAGACGGTCAGGACCCCTGCCCAGCGATTCCCGGGTGGGCAACAACAGCGTTCATCGGGTCGGTTCATTTTCCGGGAGTGGACATGCTCCGGATCATCATCGCCCTGATCATTTGCTTTCTGCCCTGTTCCAGCCGGCAGCGGTCGTCAGTTGTCCCCAAAACCATTGACCGATCTACGCTTTTTGATTACAATCAGCTATCCGGTGGATCGCCTCCGAGGTGTGGGCAACCGTTTTCCGGGGTCGAAAAGTCCGTCCGGATCTTGATCACGGAGCCCACAATCATTGTGACCTGGTTACTCTGGCCCTCTCCACCGGGTCCGGCGCCATCCGGATGAAACCGTAGCATGTCAAAGTTGTAAAAAGAATGGAACAAAAAAAATCGGATCAACAGGAACGCTCAATCCGGGATACCGATCATCCGAACAACGAATCCCGCGATCTGGACCGGTATTCCTATCTCTTCAACGCTCATCCCCAGTACGTCGAATACCTGCTGCAACTTTACTCCGCCGACCCGCAGGCCGTCCAGGCGGATTGGCGCCATTTTTTCGAAGGTTATCAGCTGGCCGCCGGCACACCCACCGAAGCACGGCCGTCCCCCCCGCCGGCCGACGGCCGAATCACTTCTTCCGAGCCGTTGCCCGGTGTGCCGCCGGTGCTGGCATCACCCACGGAGTTTGATCCGCGGGAGTTCCGCGTCATCAACCTGATCCACGGCTACCGGATGCGCGGCCATCTCTTCACCCAGACCAATCCGGTGCGCACGCGTCGCAATTACATGCCGACGCTGGCTCTGGAACATTTTGGCCTGAGCGAGGGCGATCTGAATGATCATTTCCAGGCGGGACGTGAAATCGGCCTGGGCCGGACCAGCCTGCGCGAGATCGTCGCCCATCTCAAAGAGACCTACTGCCATTCCATCGGCGCCGAATACATGTTTATCCGCACCCCCGAGCGCATTAACTGGCTGCAGGAGCGCATGGAATCCACCCGCAACCGGCCGTCTTTTTCCGTCGAGGAGAAGAAGAACCTGCTGCGCAAGCTGACGGAAGCGGTCACTCTGGAGAACTTCCTGCACAGCAAGTTTGTCGGCCAAAAACGCTTTTCCCTGGCCGGCGGCGAAACCCTCGTTCCGGCCCTGGACGTTCTCATCGAGCAGGGAGCGGCCGTGGGCGTGGAGGAGGTGGTGCTGGGCATGGCTCATCGCGGCCGCCTCAATGTGCTGGCCAACATCATGGCCAAGCCGTTCAAGGTCATCTTCGATGAATTCGAAGGCACCTCCTGGGAGGACGACGTCTACATCGGCGACGTCAAGTACCACCTCGGCTACACCAACATCATCAAGACCCGCAGCCTGAACCCGTTGACCATCCACCTGGCTCCCAACCCGTCGCATCTGGAAGCGGTCGGCCCCGTGGTGGAGGGCATCGCCCGGGCGCGCATCGATCACCGTTACAACGGACAGCTGGAAAAACTAATTCCGGTCATCATTCACGGGGACGCCGCCATCGCCGGGCAGGGCGTGGTCTACGAGACGGTGCAGATGTCCCTGCTGGACGGTTACCGTACGGGCGGGACCATCCACCTCGTCATCAACAACCAGCTCGGTTTCACCACCAACTACCTGGACGGCCGGTCCAGCACCTACTGCACCGACGTGGCCAAAGTGGTCAAATCGCCGGTCTTCCATGTCAACGCCGACGACGTGGAAGCCGTCGTGCTGGCCGTTCAGATGGCCATGGAATACCGCCAGACCTTTCACAGCGACGTCTTCATCGATCTCCTCGGCTACCGGAAGTACGGCCACAACGAAGCCGACGAGCCCCGTTTTACCCAG
Source organism: Acidobacteriota bacterium (assembly GCA_016935015.1). Classification (GTDB taxonomy): domain Bacteria; phylum Acidobacteriota; class JAAYUB01; order JAAYUB01; family JAAYUB01; genus JAFGRT01. Next base: position 2,125 of record JAFGRT010000174.1, read on the forward strand.
CCCAAACTGTACAAGATCATCGCCGCGCATCCCGATCCGCGACAGCTTTACGCCGACCGCCTTGTTCAGGACGGGACCCTCACCGTCAATGAGGTCGCGGCCATGGAGACGGAAGTGCGGAACACGCTGCAGGCGTGCCTGGAGCAGTCCCGGCGAGAGGCCGCCGACCGCTCCGCCGTTCGCGATCAGGTGGAGCCCCGACAGAAGGATGCGGCCGTGGACTTCGAAGCGGAGCTGGACACCCGTGTCACTCGGGAAACCCTTTTCCGGGTGGGCGAACGGTTATTCACCATTCCGGCCGATACCGCCGTTTTCAACAAGATCCGCCGGCTCTATGATGCTCGCCAACAGAATCTGCTGGACAAGGAGCTGTGCGACTGGGCTATCGGTGAGGCGCTGGCCTTCGGCACATTGCTGGACGAGGGGCATCCCATCCGGTTCACGGGGCAGGACAGCGAGCGGGGCACGTTTTCCCATCGCCACGCCGTGCTGCACGTGGCTGAGTCCGACGAGGAGGAATACGTCCCCCTGAACCAGATTCGTGAAGACCAGGCCCGCTTCGACATCTACAACTCGCTTCTGTCCGAATACGCCGCCCTGGGTTTCGAATACGGATACGCCTCGGCCACACCCCATGGCCTGACGGTATGGGAGGCCCAGTTCGGCGACTTCGTCAACGGGGCCCAGATTATCATCGATCAGTACATCGTCGCCGGTGAAGCCAAGTGGAACCGGGCCAACGGCCTGGTGCTCTTCCTGCCCCACGGCTTCGAAGGGCAGGGTTCGGAGCACTCATCGGCCCGGGTGGAGCGGTTCCTGACCATGTGCGCCGGCAACAACATGGTGCTGGCCAACATCACGACGCCGGCCAATTTTTTCCACCTGTTGCGGCGCCATTTAAAACTGCCGGTGCGCATTCCGCTGGTGGTATTTACTCCCAAGAGCCTGCTGCGGCACCCTGATTGTATCAGTCCGGTGGCGGATTTCACGGCGGGGAATTTCCAACCGCTGCTCGATGACAGCGACATCCGGCCGGCGGACGTCCGCCGCGTCCTGCTTTGCAGCGGCAAGATTTACTACGAACTGCTGCAGCAGCGCCGCGACGAGGGACGCACCGATGTGGCCCTGCTGCGATTGGAACAACTGTATCCGCTGCCCGTTAAAACGTTGCGCCGCCTGCAGGCGCGCTATCCGCAGGCGGCGGAGTGGCGTTGGGTGCAGGAGGAGCCGGAAAACATGGGTCCGGCCGGGTTTGTGCAGCGGTGGGCGGAGTTTCTGCCGCTGCAGATCGTGGCTCGCCGGGCCAGCTCCTCGCCGGCCACCGGCTTCCCCGAATTTCACCGCGAGGAACAGGCGAAACTCATTCAAAAGGCCTTTGCATAATACTGGCAGATGGAGCAGGCATCATGATCATTCAGGTGAAAGTACCCGCCGTCGGTGAATCCATCACCGAGGTGGTAATGGGTGCATGGTTCAAGCAGGACGGCGAGCCGGTGGGGGCCGACGAACCCATCGCCGAAATCGAGTCGGACAAGGCCACCATGGAGATCCCGGCGGAACAGGCCGGTGTGCTCCGGATCAAGGCGGAAACGGGCGCCACCCTGGCCATCGGCGACATCATCGCCGAGATCGATACGAAGGGAGCACCGCACCAGGCGCCGAAAAAACCGCCGGCGGCCACCCCGTCCGCGATACCACCCGCCACCAAAGAGGCGGCCCCGGCAAAAAGCGACATCGACAAAGTGCGAATGACACCGGTGGCCCGCAAGATCCTGGAAGATCATCATGTTTCGGCCGACGGTGTGAAGGGGACCGGCATCGGCGGCAAAATCACCAAGGAAGACGCGCGGCGTGCAGTCAGCGGCGGTCCGGCGATGGACGTGGCCCGACCGCCCCAAGCAGCACCCGACCAGGCCGCCACCGGCCAGCCGGTGCGCCGCGAGCGCATGACCACCCTGCGCCAGACCATTGCCCACCGTCTGGTTTCGGCCAAAAACGAGATGGCCATGCTTACCACCATCAACGAGGTGGACATGACGCCCATCATGGTCGTCCGGCAGGAGCATCGTGAGGCCTTTCAGCAGAAATACGGCGTCAAGTTGGGATTCATGTCCTTTTTCTCTCTGGCCGTGTGCCGGGCGTTGCAGGACTGGCCCGTGGCCAACACCCGCGTCGACGGTACGGATATCGTCTACCATGATTACGTCAACCTGGGCATCGCCGTCTCCACCCCCAAGGGCCTGGTAGTGCCCGTCATCCGCGACGCCCACCGTCTGGGCCAGCCGGAATTGGAAGCCGCCATCCTCGAACTCGCCGAAAAGGCGCGTTCGGCCAAACTGGCCATCGACGACATGCTGGGCGGTACGTTCACCATCACCAACGGGGGCGTGTTCGGTTCACTGCTGTCCACGCCCATCATCAATCCGCCCCAGGTGGCCGTGCTGGGCATGCATACCATCCAGGAGCGGCCGGTGGTCCGCGACGGCCAGGTGGTGATCCGCCCCATGATGTATCTGTCCCTGTCTTACGATCACCGCATCATCGACGGCCGCGAATCGGTGAGCGTGCTGATCCGCATGAAGGAGCTGCTGGAAGCGCCGGATCCGGCTGATCTGCAGCTCTGATCATCACCGGCCGCCGCCGTCGGCCATATCCGGCACCGATTCGGAGGAGCCGTCAGCGCCATGGAACGCTTCCGCCGCCCTGTTCTCACCCTGGTCGGGAAACCCGCTTTCTGGCTTTTTGTCTTCGGAGTGGCCTACGCCCTCTTTTTTGCCTGGGGGCTCCCCCTCTGGGACGACGATTACAACTGGATTGCCCGCATCGAAGACCAGACGTTACCCGATATCCTCGGCGAGATCCTTTCGCCCGTCTCGAAACTTTCCGAAAACTGGGGCTTCAACGACCGGCCGGTGCAGTCCCTGGTGACCTGGGTTCTTTACCGTGTGTGGGGTTACAATGCCTTGCCCTTTTACCTTTACAAGTGCTTCATTTTTGGCCTGCTGCTGGTGATGACCTACCGCTGGGCATTGCTGGTGACGCGGCGGCGCCGAATCGCCGCCCTGGCCGCCGCGTTTTACGGTGTCACGCCCGCCGTAATGGCCGCCCATCTCTGGATCGCCGATTTCGCCACCACCGCCGAACTGGTCATGGCCGTCACGGCCTGGCTCTGTTTCCACAAACTGGAGGGGGAACTGTTTCCCGTCGACGACCGGCCCGTCGAACCCCAGGCCTGGTGGCGCTGGTTTGCCGGCTGGCTGCCGCTACTGTTTCTGATGTACCTCAGTTTTAAAACCAAGGCCGACACCAAGGTTCTCCCGTTCATCCTGCTCGGCTACGTTCTGGTGGTGGCGCCGCGCCGGTTTTGCCGTTATCTGCCGTTGGGCCTGATCCTGATCCTGCTGGCCGTACCCTGGGGACCGGCCGTGTTCCACCGTTTGCCCCCCTGGATTCCCGGCGCGGGCGGCAGCGAGACCTCCTGGATGTTTCGCGAAGCCACCTTCGGCCAGGTACTCGAATTCATCGGCGATCCGCGGCGCCTGGTGCCGGGCCGGCACCTGTTCACCGATATTCCCTTCTCGATTTTGGAGACTGTCGGGCCCTTCGTCTGGCTGTTTCTGCTGCTCCTGCTGGTGGCGGCCCTGCGCCGGCCGGTGCGGACCACCCCGGCGGCGGATCCAAACGGGGCGGCGCCCACTTCCCCGGCCGGTGGGTTCCGGTGGCCACGCTGGACGGCGGGCGTCCCCATGACCACCCGCGCCCGCCGGGGCATGGTATTCGTACTGGCCTGGAGTATCGGCGCCCTGGCCGTCAGCAGCATGCTGCCAGAGATGC
>JAFGRT010000175.1 GCA_016935015.1 Acidobacteriota bacterium
CTCACCCGCCTACCTGATCATGAAAATGCGTTAAACCGGGTCCGTTTTCACCCTTTTGGGGAATATAACTTCGGAATCCAGGTTAAAATACTGCTATTTATGTGTTGTGTAATTCCGGGTGAATTCCTTTCGGCCGCCACAAACCTTCACCATTTCACTCCATGAATCTATATTTCATTCTAGAGATATTGCAAAATTGAAAAAAAAATCACTTCGGAAGCAAAAATGCCTTGACGGGCCGATCCGTTCGGAATACAATAATTATATAAATTTGTACTATTTGTAAAAATATCCAGGCCCCACAAGGAGATGAAACAGATGGCGTCTCAACGGAATGATGCGGGTGATCAGGCTCGTATTGGTGTGTTTATTTGCCATTGTGGCGGGAACGTATCCGATGTGGTGGATGTGGAACGCGTGGCGAAAGAGATCGGCAAGAAGCCTAACGTCGTGCATTCCTGCACGCACATGTTCATGTGCTCCGATCCGGGGCAGGCCCTCATCGAGGAAAAAATCAAGGAAATGGGTCTGAATCGCGTGATCGTCGCCGCCTGTTCGCCGACCCTGCATCAGTTGACCTTTCGCCGCACCCTGGACCGTGCCGGTCTGAACCAGTTCCTGTTTGAACATGTCAACGTCCGGGAGCAAGTTTCTTGGGTGGTGGAGGACCGCGAGGAGGCCACCCGCAAGGCCACCCGCTTGGTCAGCGCCGCCGTGGGCCGGATTCGGCATCTCGTTCCGCTGGACAAGCGGCGCATCAAGATTCACCCCGCGGCGCTGGTCCTCGGCGGAGGCGTGGCCGGTTTGGTGGCCGCCCGTAATCTGGCGCGGCGCGGAATGAGGGTGAATCTGGTGGAACAGACACCTTTCCTGGGTGGGCGCATGGCTCAGCTCGACAAACTCTTTCCTTCGAATGAGAGTGCCCGTGAACTGCTGTGCAAACTCATCCACCAAGTGATTCATCAACCACTGATTACCGTTTACACCAATGCCCAAGTCATCGAAAGCGAAGGCATCGTCGGTGATTTCCGAACCAAGGTCCGCCTCATTCCGCGCGGTGTGAACCATCACCTGACCTATGCCGGGAATGCCATCGCCGCCTGCCCAGAGGAGACCATCTCGGAATTCAATTTCGGACTCACCAAACGCAAAGCCATCTATATGCCGTATCCTGGTTGCTATCCGCAGATGCCGGCCATCGACTGGCGCAGCTGCACCAAATGCGGCAAGTGTGCCGCCGCCGTGAGCGGCCGGGGGATCTCCCTGGATGACCAGCCCACAGAGATCGAGATCAAGTCCGGCGTCATCGTCCTGGCCACCGGCTACGACCCCTACGAACCGCTCTATGGGGAATACGGTTACGGAATCTTCCCAGAAGTGCTTACCCTGCAGCAACTGGTTCGGATTCTCGATGAAGAGGGACCCACCGGCGGCCGTTTGCTCATCAACAACAAGCCCGTTCGATCCATGGCCTTTATCCATTGTGCCGGCGCCCGGCAGTATGAAGGCATCAATATGCCCCAGCCGGATGGAACGGTCAATGATTACTGTGCCCGGACCTGCTGCACGGCGGCCCTGCACAACATCGACATCATCAAGCAGCGCTATCCGGATATACGAATATTTGATCTCTACCAGGACATCCGGACCTACGGCCGGGGGCACGAGGATTATTACGAAAAGGCCTCAGAGCATGGCGTTATCTTTCTGCGTTTTGATCCGTTCGATTTGCCGACCGTGCGGCATGACACCCAGGAGCAAACCCCGCTGCTGGTCAAAACCAGAGACCTCTTGACGGACAGACTGGAAATGGAAATACCGGTGGATGTCGTGGTCCTGGCCACCGGCGTGGTGCCTCATGACATCTCCGAACTGGTGGATATGTTCAAATGCGCCGTCGGCTATGACAATTTCCTGCTGGAGGTGCATCCCAAGCTCCGGCCGGTGGAACTGGCCGTTTCAGGCGTTTTTCTGGCCGGTTCCTGTCAGGGGCCCATGGACACCACCGAAACATGCGCCGCCGCGGCCGCGGCGGCCTCCAAGGCGGCGGCCCTCATCGCCCAGGGACAGGTGGAGATGGATCCTTTCATCGCCAAGGTGAACGAAGAAAAGTGTACGGGCTGCCAGACCTGTCTGTCGGTCTGTCCCTACAGCGCCATCACCCGTGACGAGCGCAAGGGCGTGGCCGTGGTCAACGAAGCCCTGTGTACGGGTTGCGGTACCTGTGCGGCGGCTTGTCCCAGCAACGCCATTCATCAATTTGGATTTACCGATGACCAGATACTTTCCGAAGTGGAGATGCTCCTCTCGGACAGTGCGGTCGGGTAGACACGTCAGAGGGAGGAATTCATGGCAGACAATGTAGTCAATCACCCGACGGCCACCACACCCGGTAGCCAATGGCAGCCGCGGATCATCGGCTTTCTCTGCTACTGGTGCTCCTACACCGGTGCCGATGCGGCCGGTACCGCCCGCATGAAATACCCGCCCAATGTGGATATCGTGCGCGTCATGTGCTCCGGGCGTATCGATCCGGAGCTGATCATGAGTGCGTTTTCGCGCGGGGCGGACGGTGTGCTGGTGTGCGGCTGTCACATCGGTGACTGCCACTACATCAGCGGCAACCACAAAACCATGGCCCGCATGCCGCTGGTCAAGCGCATCCTCACGGATCTGGGCATCGAGCCGCAGCGCTTCCGGCATGAATGGGTCAGCGCCGCCGAAGGCGAGAAATTCAGCAAACTGGTGGCGGAAATCACCGAGCAGGTCCGCAAACTCGGGCCGCTGAACTGGCCGAAACGGATGCGGGAACGCGGTGTCGGCCATGGTATGGATCTCAAGGCTTGGGGAGAATAACCATGAGTAAAAACGGAAACGGATCCAAGTTGAAAATTGCCAAGTACTGGGCGGCAAGTTGCGGAGGGTGTGACATATCCCTGCTGGAAATCGGACCGCATCTGCTGGACCTGATCAAGGTCGCCGATATCGTGTTTTGGCCCTGCGCCGCCGATTTCAAATACAAGGACGTCGCGGCTTACGAGGATGGTTATATCGATATCTGCTTTTACAACGGGGCGGTCCGGACTTCGGAACAGGAAGAAATCGCCCGGTTGTTGCGCAAAAAAAGCAAAACCCTCATCGCCTATGGGGAGTGTGCTGTAGACGGCGGCATTCCGGCGCTGGCCAACCTCAACACCAAAGAAGAGATCTTCCATGCGGCCTATCTGGAAAATCCCTCGCTGGACAATCCGAACGGGGTTACGCCGCAGCCCATCACCGAATGCGAGTTCGGGGAACTGGAAATCCCCTGGTTCTATCCCCAGGTGCTGCGGCTGAAGGACATCGTGGACGTGGATTACGAAATTCCGGGCTGCCCACCCCAGGCCGATCGGGTCTGGGAAGCCGTTCAGGCCCTGGCGGGCGGAGAACTGCCGGCGCGCAACGACGCGGTGAAGGTGGCCTGTCGGGACAAGTCGGTCTGCGACGAATGCCCCCTTGAAAAAAAACTGATCAAAATCAAGGAATTCAAGCGGCCGCATGAGATCCGACCCGAGCCTGATTGGTGCCTGTTGGAGCAGGGCATCATCTGCATGGGGCCGGCCACTCGCAGCGGCTGCGACGCCCGTTGCACCTCTGCCGGTATGCCTTGTCGCGGTTGCTATGGACCGTCGGGGGACGTCATCGATCAGGGCACGGCCATGGTCAGCGCCATCGGATCGCTGCTGGACGCCACCGACGAACCGCGCGCTCAGGAATTAATTCGCCAGATCGTGGATCCGGTAGGTTCGTTTTACCGTTTCAGCATGTCTTCCAGCATGATGAAAGCCCGAAAGTAACCTTTTGTTTGGAGCAAAATCATGACATCACCACATGTGAAGACCAAGGCCGGATACAAACGGATCAGCATCGATCCCATCACCCGCCTGGAGGGACATGGGAAAATCGATATTTTTCTGGATGCCAACGGCGATGTGGCCGACTGCTTTTTCATGGTGCCCGAACTGCGCGGTTTCGAAAAGTTCTGCGAGGGACGCCCGGTGGAGGAATTGCCCCGAATCACGACCCGCATCTGCGGCGTGTGCCCCGAGGCGCACC
>JAFGRT010000176.1 GCA_016935015.1 Acidobacteriota bacterium
AAGACGTGCCGGTCCTGGGCGTCGTTGCCGGTGATGGAGATGGGCGGCGGGATGGGCCCCACCTCGGAGCGGATCCGCAGCATGTCGAAATCATCGTAGCCCAGGTCGGCAATGATGCCGTCGGACAGGCGGGCATACTTGTTCCAGGGCTCCAACCATGTCTGGGTGCTGCCCTGCAACACGCCCTGCTGATAGGCCTCGAATTCCACCCGTACCGGGTATCCCAGGGTATTGGTAACAGCCGCGGCGAACCATGAAAAATGGGGCTGGCGGGGATTGGTCAACAGGTATTCCCAGCCGGTGGCATCGGGCAGAAAAAACTCGGTGACGGACGGGCTGTCACCGTATTGATAGGACACTTTGGCTTGCAGGGTCGGTTCCGCCACGAGGATCCAGAACCAGCCCTCCACGGGATCCAGGATGATGTCGTCGGGTCCGGGAATGTATTTCTGGTTGTTGTCCATGACCAGACGGGTCCAGCCTCCAGCGGCGACATCATACCCCTGAAAATCGACGAACGTGCCGTCGGCGTTGTATGTCTCCATATAGAAGTATTCGTTCTGGTTACCGGTATTGAAAACATCGATGACATTGCTCCAGGGCGGCTGGGAGGTTATATGTACGCCCGCCAGGTTGCGCCAGCCGTGATGGAAGGCCTCGTTGTCATACAACGGCGGCATGGCATAGCCGGGATAGGTGGTGCGCTGGAAGGACTGACCGGTCAGGGTGTCGGTCACCACCAGCGTCGTCTTCACATTGGTCAGGCCGGCGGCGAAAATCCAGAAATGATCGTTGACGTGACGCCCGTCCAGGACCTTGACCAGCATTTCAATGTTGTCCTCATTGAAAAACCAGAAGGCGCCCGACTGGTCGCCCGGCAACGATACGGCACTGGCGACGCCGCTTTGGGTGGTGCCGTTGTCGTATTCCCATGCGGCCTCCACCCGGAAGCGGTTCTCGTCGAAACAGAGCACCGAGGGGAGGTCCTGGCAGCTGGGCACCAGCTTCACCCCGGCCTTGCGCCCGGGGCGGGTGGGGGGCAGAGACCGTTTGGCCCAGTTTGGCCCGTCGGGAGACTCCTCGCCGGCGTGCCGCGCCAGGGCCAGCATGCGCCGGAGGGCGGCCGCCTGCCGCGGGGAGGGCGGTTCGACGTCCGTCTCGATGGCGTCGGCAAAGGCGTCGGTGTCCAGGATGGGCATGGGAAAGCCCCCGCCGGAAGCGTAGCTGCGCACGGCGCCGGTGTCCATATCCGTCACCCGCAGTTCGGGATCCATGTTGGTCATGAACGCGGCGAATACCCAGAAATAGCCGTTGACGGAGCGGCCGTCGAGGATCCGGACGATGCCCTCGACGTTGTCTTCGCTGAAGAACCAGAACAGGCCGGTATCTTCCGACCTTTTGACAAACCGGGCATCGCCGCTCTGGCCGACGCCGAACAGGCTGTATTCGTTGCCGGCGAAGTCGGTCCACTCCAGGGTGATCTCGAAGCGGCCGTTCTGCAGGCAGAGGGTCGTCTCATCGGGGGTGCACTCCGCCACGCCGGTGAACGGCAGGAGCATCAGGAAAAGAAACAGAATGAACATCAACCGGCCGGCTCTGACATCTGTCCTCACCGGCGACGTCTCCAAGCGGATCCCATCATTCCTGTGCATCGGTTTCTCCTCTCCTGCCGCGACACCTTGCCGGTCCGCCGGGCATCCAGAGATGGCCCATTCCCGCCCGGGTCGGGGCGGTGGATACCCGTGCCGGCCGAGGGGGACAAGCCCGGTTCGGCCCGTGGCGGCCCGATGATGACAGAATGCATGTCGTGGCGTCATGAAATTTGCGTCTATTGTAATCCAGGAATGATACGGAGACAAGGCGATGTCGTCGTTTTTTTAACGCAGCGGGGCGCAAGAAAATTTCTCGGACATGGGGCAGATCACATAAAAACACGGATTTGGACAGATGATACCGGATACATACGAATCATTCAGCATGCTTACAGCTGCCTTGTCATACGAATGCCTGACACGTGTATTCCCCAGAATATGATAAGGGCTTCACGCCTGAATTACCAAGAATTCGGGAAGTATAGTGTCCTGATTACATATGAATTGGGTCAGTATAGTGCATTCAGCCGGTGCGGATCATAGGCAACGCTATCCAAAAGTCGTTTTCTGAGGCGGCTACTCTAAATATAGAAAATACTTGGAAATAAACATCTTCAGTGCAGATAGAGATCCCAAGCGGGCCTTGGGCTTACTCTTACTCCGCGTACTCGGCGTCTCGGCGGTACAAATTCCTCACTCACTTTCGCGATGATGTGAAACCTTTGTCCGCCGGGCGAGTATTACCCTCGTTCCGGTGGCAGGGCGCCGCGAGGGCCGGCACACCCGCGTCGACGCCCATGGATGGAGGTTTACACCACCAGGAGGACGGATGATGGCTGGTCAGAACACGCGATAGAATCTGTCGCGTCACCTGGCTGGAATGCGCATATTTTTGGAGTTTTTCAAGGGGCGCGGGGTCGAGCGTCCGGACGATGGAACGCACGGCCGGTGCGCCCCAGCCGGATTCCACCGCGCCGGACCCAACCGGCCGGCGTGGGCAAGCCTGGGCGGTCACCTACCGCGCGCCCTTGTGGGGCCGGCTGGGCACCGTCACCTTCATCCTGGCCGTCGGCGACGGCTGGCTGACGGTGGACGGTGCCCGTTGCGCGAAGCATCAGCCGGGTCTCTTTTTCACCTTCGACGGCGAAGCGCTATATTTACGCGGTACTGTATCCATCTATCGCAATATCAGCCTTATACGGACGCCCGACCTCACCCCGACGGCAAGCGATTGATGTTTGTCCGAATCGCTCTTGCTGCCCCGGACATCTACTTTAGAAAATCATATTCGGGAGGCAATTATGGCCGCGAAGTTTGAATTGAAGAAGTCCAAGTCCGATCAGTTCATGTTTAACCTGAAAGCCGCCAACGGCGAGATCATTCTCACCAGCGAGCTTTACACCACCAAAGCCGCCGCCATGAACGGCATCGAGTCGGTCCAGAAAAACTCGCCGCTGGACGAGCGGTACGAGCGCAAGCAGGCCAAGGACGGCCAGCATTTTTTCGTCCTCAAGGCCGCCAATCACCAGGTGATCGGCAAGAGCGAGTACTACAAGAGCACCTCGAGTATGGAGAACGGGATCGCTTCCGTGAAGCGCAACGGCCCCGAGGCCAAGGTAGACGACACTACGGTCTGATCACCAAGTACCGGCCTCGGCAAACGGCCGGCCGTCTCCGAACGAGATACGGATAGCCACGCCCTGGCCGGACTCCGGCAACGGATGACCCGGCCAGATTTATCTTAGGACCGGCACCCCGCCTGGAGCCCCGCGACATCTTTTCCCGCCAGCACTGTGGCCCAAACATGCCCCGGCATTTCCGGGGCCCCGTAGACAACCTCAATGTTCGGCGTTGTCCAGCATCACCTGCAGGGCGGCGAAACCGACGGTGTCGCAGATCTGCTCGACGTAATCGGTATAGACATCATTGTGGCTCAGCAAGGCGTCCTTGATCATAAACGTCGAGTAGTCATGGTTTTTGGCCCCGTGGTAGGTGGCCAGCGCGCAGCCTACGGCGCTTAGCCCGCAGCAGAAAACGCCGTTGCAACCCTTTTCCTTCAGCAGTGTGTCCAGATCCGTCTTCTTGAAGGCGTCGCCGTAATTCTTGACGATCTGCGGATCGTCGTCCGTGGTGTTGATCTCCTTGGGGAAGGCGAATCCCTGGGAGCCGGGCGCCGGCCCGTACTTGGGATCGGTGTGATGGACGCGGATCACCGGGAAGCCATGCTGCCGGAACAGCCAGATGGCGTAATTGATGTACTCGATGGCGTGCTGCCGGTCCTTTTCGGCCATCATGGGCAGGTACTGGTTCTGCACGTCGATGACCAGCAGGGCCGGTTTCATGCGTTTGGGGGCCGGCTGTTCCGATTTCTCCTCAGCCAGAACCGTTCCCGCGCCGATAAAGAGACCGATCATGAGCAGACAAACGATGGTTTTCATAGTCCCTCCTGACATGTTGACTGCTATCGCGATCCGTATGGCAAAATGCGCACTACAGGTCTGTGGATGACTCCCCCCCGGTCATGGTCGGCACTCCATCGCTACTCTCGCGTTGGGGTGGACGCCGGCCCATCGCGGGGATTTCCCCTGTATACGAAAACGGCTGCCGAAAGATGCAAAATTGTCATGCGGCGGAGTTACGGCGCGACCGCTGATCCATCAGGGGATGATGAGCGGCCCATGCGAGATCCGCTCGGGGAAATTCAGGCGATTGTCGCGGAATGGGCGGCCGTGCCGAAAATCCAGCGCGGCGCCAGCAGCGACAGGCTCAGGCCGCGGGCGGCCATGAACAGCAGCATGGCCAGCCACAGGGCATCGTTGCCCATGGCGGGCACCGCCAGGTAGTAGCTGGGCAGGAACACCAGCAGGGTGGCCACCAGCATCATGTTGCGCATGGGGCGGGTGGCGGTGGCGCCGATGTAGACGCCGTCCCACATGTAGGCCACGGCCCCGACGGGGGGCAGCCAGACCATCCAGTGCAGGTAGGGGGCGGCGGTGGCCAGGATGTCCGGCTGATCGGTGAAGACGCGCAGCAGTTCATCGCCGAAGAACAGGTAGGCCAGCGAAAAGACCGCCCCCACGCCCAGCCCCCAGCCGAAGAGGCGGCGCACCGCCCGGCGCAGCAGATCCGGCCGGCAGGCGCCGGTGAGCCGGCCCACCAGGCTTTCGGCGGCGAAGGCGAAGCCGTCGACACCGTAGGCCATGAGCGACAGGTACTGCAGCAAAATCTGGTTGGCGGCGAGGACCAGGGAATCCATGGCCGCCGAGGCCGAGGTGAAGAAGGCGAAGGAAAAGATGAGGCAGATGGTGCGGATGAAGATGTCGATGTTCACCCGGAAAAAGGTCTGCAGGGCATCCAGGCGGGAGACCCGCTTCCAATCCAGCCGCCGCAACCATGGACGGTAGCGGCGGACCAGCAAGGCGACGCCGGCCGCCAGCCCCAGGTACTGGGCGCAAACGGTGCCCAGGGCCACGCCGTCGCTCTTCATGCCGAAGCCCAGCACGAACAGCACGTTGAAGCCGATATTGGCGCCGGTGGCCAACACGGTCAGGATCAGGGGATAGCGGGCGTTCTGCATCCCCAGAAACCAGCCGTGGATGGCGTACAGCAGCAGGGTGGCCGGTGCGGCGTAGATGCGGATGTAAAAATAGCGTCGCGCCCACGACTCCACGTCGGCCTCGCCCGGGATGAGGGCGAAGGCCGCGGCGGAAATGGCCACCTGCAGCACGATGAGGAGAAGTCCGCCGACCACGGCCACGGCCGCGCCGCGCCCCAGGATGGCGGCGCACTCCCGCCGGTCGGAGCGACCGAAGGCCTGGGCCGTCAGGCCGGTGGTGCCCATGCGCAGGAAGCCGAAGCCCCAGTAGACGAAGTTGAAGATGATGCTGCCCAGGGCCACGGCGCCCATGTAGATCTCGGAGTTGAGGTGGCCCATCATGGCCGTGTCCACCATGCCCAGCAGGGGGATGGCGATGTTGCTGAGGATGTTGGGCACGGCCAGCCGCAGGGTTTCCCGGTTGAGATGGATGATGCGCATGGTAGTTCCGCCTGGTGCGAACTCAAGTCTTGGCGTTCGTCGGCGACATATCGCCGCCGGGGGGCGGCCCCTTCCTATCAAAACATGGATACCGGTTCAACGAAACAGGGAGGTGTACCAGAACCGAGCGGGAAAGTCAATGAATTTGCCAGTTCCGGCTGTCTGACGGCTTCTTGATGATCCGCGGGCATCCGCGATCGAGAGAAAAGCGCGGCTGCCGCCGCGCACTCCATAAACGCTTTCCCATCAGCAAGATATATCAGGTGACTTCATCCTTCTTACCAGACATCTCTACTGATCCACGATCGTCCGCGTTCGAAAACAAAGCGCAGCTGCCGCCGCGCACTCATAAACGCCTTCCATTCAGCGAAGTTCACCCGGTGGGAGCAATGATCGCCATCCTTCATCCTTTTGCCTACACCCTTCTCAACAGACATCTCTACTGATCCACGATCGTCCGCGTTCGAAAACAAAGCGCGGCTGCCGCCGCGCACTCCATAAACGCCTTCCATTCAGCGAAGTTCACCCGGTGGGAGCAATGATCGCCATCCTTCATCCTTCTGCCTTCCTCCATCAGCTTCTTAACCTGACAAAGGGAAGCAGAAGTCAACCTGTTTGGTTGCACTACATCATGGGATATTGAGGGAAAACTGAAGGATGCGGGACGCAGGCATTAAAGAAAGCGCCGCCGTAGGGGGCGGCGCCGGTCACAGTGTTGGTTGGATGGACCGGGCAGGAGATGACGGGAGCCGGCCCCGCCGGCTCCCGGGCGTCAACGGGCGCTGACCCACTCCAGGCGGGTTACCCGGCCGTCGGCGGCGATGGTCAGGCGCAGCGCCCGGGCGGGACGATAGGCCGGGTCGGCCTGCAGCTGCGGCCCGAAACAGGCGGCAACGGCCGCGACATGCTGCCGGAAGAAGGTGCGGACGTCCGTTTCAGTAAGCCCGCCCTGCAGCTGCACCCGGTCCAGTTGCAGCTGACCGGCGGCGAAACGGATGTAAACGGTGACTGTCGTGGCCGGCGCCGCCGCGGGAAATCGCCAATTGGCGGCCGCCGCCCGCAGGCAGGTCAGGGCGGACCCATCTTGATCGGATGGTTCCGGGGCTTCCTTTTTGGCGTGAATCCCTTCGTTGCGCGGACGGGATTCCTCATCGCTTGTCATTGCGCCGCTCACCGGCTGGGCCGTTGTCATTTTATCGGCCGTTGGGGCGGCCGCGTACGGCAGGGAAACGGAACCGATACTCATCCGTCCGTTTTGCGGGGCACCGCCCACGGCACTGTCGGACACACCCTGGGGGAGGGGCAGGGGCTGCTTTACGGTGACGGGTTTGCCGTCCACGAGACGGACCAGGGTATCCACGGCCACGAAGGACGTGTATTCAGTCAACAGGTTGTATTTCAGTCCAATATCCGTGATCGCCTTGACTCGCTCGTCGGACGAGTCCAGGCGGTTGTAGTCGCCCAGGATGGCGATGCGGTGCCGCGCCCACAGGTAGCGGAGGGCCAAATTCTTCTTTTCCGGCCGGACCTCCTTGACGGCGAACGATTTCCGGTAAAGCTGGCCGGCGCTGTGTCCGGTGACGGTGACGGTGCCAGCCGCCTCGCCCCGCCATTTACCGAAGACGATGACGGGCCGTTCGGCCAGGACGTCGGGGATTGTCGGCGGTTCCACATCATAGACGTCGAAGCGGCCGAAGTTCACGTCGATACCAGTCAGTACCGGGGACTGGATGTAGCGGCGGAATTTGTCCGCCCGGGCCGCCGCGTCCCTGCTTTCGGTCACCACCAGCGGTTCGCCCATCCCCGCACGGGCCATTCCCTCGATGAGATAACGGTTGACGCTGGAGCCGATTCCGAAGGCAAAGACATTGGCCCGGTTGAGGTTCCGACGGATGAGGTCAAATGTCTCCTTTTCAACGGAAATATAGCCGTCGGTGACCACCACGATACTGCGGGCGTAGCCCTCCTCGCGGGGCAGATCCAGGGCGCGCTGCAGGGCGGGGAGCAGGCGGGTGCCACCGCCGCCTTGCTGGTTGTCGATGACGGAAATGGCTTCGGTGATGGTTTTGGTGGTGGCCGGCAGGGAGCGTTCGGACATCAGCCGGGAGCCACCGGAGAACAGGATTACGTTGAACTTGTCCGAGGTGCGGAGGTTGCCGATCAGGTCACGCAGCAGCGTCTTGGCGACATCCAGCGGAAAACCGCGCATGGAACCCGAGACATCCACCACGAAAATATATTCCCGGCCGGGAATATCGTCCGGCGTCACCCGTCGTGGCGGCTGGACCATGAGTAGGAAGTGGTTTTCTTCCTTGCCTTCGTAGAGCAACAGGCCCGATTCCACCTGGCCGCCGCTGAGGCGGTAGCGGAAGATGAAGTCTCGGTTGCCGCCGTTCTTTTCAGCCGGATCCAGGGTGATGGTGGCCAGGGCGGGGCCGTCATAGCCAATGGAGGTCTTATGGGTCGTGCAGCCGGCCTGCTGTATGGGCAAGCCGGCGGCCAGGCTCACCCGGATATCAAAGTCATAAGTTGCGGCCTCGCCTTCGCGCAGGTACGGATTCTCCACCCATGTTTCCGTGTCGGGTGCACCGGCGGCCGGTGTTTCGGAATAGCGCGGGCCAACCACCGTGGGGTATATGAATTCGTAGATCCCTTCCTCAGGTACCAGGAGCTCTGTGTAGCGCAGCTCCACCTGGATGATGTCGCCGGGCAGGATGTTGGCCACGTTCATCTGGAAGACGTTGGGGCGCTGCTGCTCCAGCAGGGAGGCGCTTTGGCCGGCCGCCTTGGCGTCCTCGTAATCCTGGCGGGCCTGGGCGCGCTCCTTGATCTGGGCCTCCAGCACCCGGTCGCCGATGGTCATGCGCATGCCGTAGACGGCCGCCCGGGTGGAGGCCGGAAAAACGTAGACGGCCTCCAGCGGTCGTTTGCCGGTGTTTTCGTACACCTGGGTGACCACCACATCGGCGATAACCCCGGCGATATCGACGACGGCTGAGGTGGATTTGAGTGGCAGGCGATCCACGTCGGGATCATCACTTTTCACCAGGAAATAGGGCGAGAGGGTCTGGTCAGGGTTGTCTGCTTCCTCGGGCAGCCCGGCCGCGGGGAAAAAAAACAGCAGAAGGGGCAGCACCAGGAAGGGGGATACGCGCAGGGAAAACGATGGATGTTTCATGGCAAACTCCTTAATTTTGAGATGATGGTTTTCAAAGGGCTTTGTTTCAGCCATGCCCGATTCATGAAAGAGACGACGCTTCCGGCCGCAACTTGCAGTTTTTTTAATTGGGGTGCTGCGCTTGTCGGCTAAAAGGATGTGGGGCAGAAAAAATGATCCGAATAATCGTGCCATCGCCGGCCGGATGGATCGGTCAATACATCCGATGACCGGCTCCGGTGTTGTCGGTGCACCCGCCCATGGACAGCCTCGCCCGGACGGTGTATGATGAGTTAAGACGTTCCGTGTCGAGGCAGCACAAAGACCGTCGCCCGCCGCGGACGATCCCCCGGGGTGTTTCCCCGCCCGAAGGGTGTGACATGCCATCCATCCATACGACCGACATACTGGAACAGGTGGAGCGGCTGGCACCGGATCTGACCCGTTTCATCCAGGAGGCAGTCCGCATTCCCAGCCTGCCCGGCCACGAGCAGGAATTCCAGGGTTTCCTGGCCGGCCGGCTGCTGGAGCTGGGCATGAAAGTGACGGTTTCGCGTGTCCGGCGCGAGGCCCTGGCCGGTCATCCGGCTTTCTGTGACGACGATATTCCATTCGATCAGCGACTGAATGTCATCGGGCGCTGGCCCGGCCGCGGCGGGGGACGCTCGCTGATTCTCAACGGGCATGCCGATGTGGTCTCCCCCGGGGCGGAAGAGTTGTGGAGCGATTCACCCTGGAGCGGCAAGCTGGACAACGGCTGCATCTACGGCCGGGGCAGCACCGACATGAAAGGTGGATTGGCGGCGGCGGTCTATGCCATGGAAAGTCTCCGTCGGCTGGGCTATCAACCGGGCGGCGATGTGATCTTTGAGAGTGTGGTGGGGGAGGAGTCGGGTGGTTGCGGCACGCTGGCCACCATCATCGACGGCTGTCGCGCCGACGCCGCCATCATCATGGAGCCCACCCGCCTGCAGCTGGCCCATGTTCAGTCGGGTGCCCTGACGTTCCGCCTGACGGTACCGGGGCGGGCGGTCCATGCCTGCATGCGCAACCGGGGCGTCAGCGCCATCGAGAAGTTCTACACCCTGCTGCAGGCGCTGAGCGAGTTCGATGCCCGGCGCCACCGTGAGCAGCACCACGATGTGTACCCCGATCCGCGACAGGTGGCACCCATCAGCATCGGCAAGATCAGCGCCGGCGACTGGCCGTCCACCGTGCCGGACCGCCTGGTGGCCGAGGGCCGCTTCGGCGTGTTCCCCGGGGAGAAGATCGACAAGGCCAAGGCGGCGTTTGCAGCGTTGATCGGAGAGACCGCCGGCAGCGACGATTGGCTGGCGCGACATCCACCCGCGCTGGAATGGGTGGAGGGGCAGTTCGAGCCGGGGGAAACGGCCGCGGACGCGCCCATCCTGGCGGTGCTGGGCAAGGCCCATGCCGAGGTACTGGGCGAAGCGGCACAACGCACCGGTGTCACTTATGGCTCGGACCTGCGCCTGTTTACCAACTACGCCGCCATGCCGGCCGTGCTATACGGGCCGGGGGATGTCCTGCACGCCCACGTGGTGGATGAATCCATCGCCGTGGCCGAAGTGGTGCAGGCCACCAAGGTCCTGGCCCTGACCATCGTGCGCTGGTGTGGCGGCGGGGCGGGGGAGGAAGGTTGAGGAGAAGAGGTGTCAGGTGTCAGGTGAAGAAGGCGGAAGGATGAAGGCAGAAGGATGAAGGCAGCAGGACAAAGGAAGCAAGACGGAAGAAACATGACGGAAGAAGAGAGATATTCTGGCCGCTGGCGTCCGGAAGGTACATGCTGAAAAGGATTAATTTGGCGTGCGCGGGCTTGAAAGCACTTTGATTTCCCCTTTTGAATATGACGTGGACCGGAAACCGATGAGTCGAAGGGAACGTAAGATGACATTCATGAAACGGGCCGTGGGCCTGCTTGTATGGATCGCCCTGCTGGCGGGTGTCGCCCAGGCGGAAAAGATCGTGGTGGCGGCGGAGCCGCTGGCGGTGGAAGCCGGCCTGCAGGTGCTGCGCGACGGCGGCAACGCCTTTGACGCGGCGGTGGCCGTCGGTTTTGTGCTGGCTGTGACCTACCCCGCCGCCGGCAACATCAGCGGCGGCGGTTTCGCCCTGGTATACCGGCCGGGGAGCGAGCCGGTGGCGCTGGATTTTCGCGAGACGGCGCCGTCGCGATCCACGGCCGACATGTTCCTCGACCACCAGGGCGACGTGGACAACGACAAGGCTCTCTATTCGGCCCTGGCGGCCGGTGTGCCCGGCACGGTGCGGGGTTTGGCCGAGATCCACGAAATATATGGCACCTGGACTTGGGAACGGCTGATCCAACCGGCCTGCGACCTGGCGGCGCAGGGTTACGTCCTCTCCGAATGCCTGGCCGGGCGGATCGCCGGC
>JAFGRT010000024.1 GCA_016935015.1 Acidobacteriota bacterium
CCCCGCCCGCCGGGCCGGTCCCTATTCGTTGTATTGCTGCCAGCCCTGACGGTAATACTGGTAGAGGAGCGGATGATCCAGTCGGTTGACGCCCATATCCGCCGGCGGCGCCACATCCCGGCCGAAGGCAAACATGGCGGGCAGCACATCCGCCGTGAGGTAGCGGGTCGGCACGCGCGGGGCCAGTTGCCGGGGGTCGACGGTGGCCGGGGCGGCCATCACAAATCCCCATTCGCCGAAGGACGGCACGTTCACAAGGTACGTGAATGTCCGCCGGGGTGGTTCGACCGGAGGACCACCGTCCAACGCCGCCGCCATGGTCCGCTCGATGCACCAGAACGCCTGGCGGGCGTAGAAGGGCGACGTCGCCTGGGTGGCCAGCACGCCCGCCGGCCGCAGGCGCCGCAGGCACAAGGCGTAAAAGGAGCGGGAATAGAGCTTGGCCAGGGTCTCCGAGGAAGGATCGGGCAGATCGGCCAGGATCACGTCGTAGAACCCGCGGTCCTGCTCCAGAAATTTGAACGCGTCTTCGTTGCGGATCCGGACCTTGGCCGAATTCAGGGCCCCCCCGTTGAGATGGACCAGTTCGCGCCGGGTGCGGCCGAGGCGGGTCATGAGCGGATCGATGTCCACCAGCACGATGCGCCGCACCTGCTCATATTTCAGCACCTCGCGGGCGGCCAGTCCGTCCCCGCCGCCCAGGATCAGGACATCGCGGGCGCGGGGGCAGGCCTCCAGCGCCGGCATGACCAGGGCTTCGTGGTAGCGGGCCTCGTCCAGGGAGCAAAACTGCAGGTGACCGTTGAGGAACAGGCGGATGTCGTCCCGCCAGCGGGTCAGCACGATGCGCTGGTACTGGCTCCGGGCGGCGTACACGATATCGTCCTGGTACAGGTAATCCTCCAGGAAGCCCACCAGGGCCGTCGACCAGACCAGGGCGGCCACAAGCACCGCCAGGCTGAGGGCCAGCCGGGCGGCGATCCAGAAGCGGCGGCGGTCGCGCAACAGGGTCAGCCCGGCGGCGGCCACGCCCAGGTTCATCAATCCGAACACTACCGACGCCCGGCTCAGGCCGAGGTATGGCAACACCACCAGCGGGAAAAGGACGGAACCAGCCAGGGCGCCCACATAGTCCAGGGCCAGCACGTTGCTCAGGGCAGCCGAGACGTCCTCCACTTCCTTGAAAATGCGGACCAGCAACGGGATCTCCACCCCGACCAGCACTCCCAGCAGGGCACACAGGCCATAGAAAAACACGGCGAACACCGACTCGAAGAAGGCGCTGACGGTGAACATCGCCATGGAGCTGAGGCCGCCCACCAGGCCAAGCCAGATTTCGATCTCGATAAAGATGCGGAGGAGTTCGCGCCGGACGTACTTGGCCAGGTAGGAACCCAGCCCCATGGCGCACAGGAAGACACCGATCACCAGCGAAAACTGGGTGACGGCGTCCCCCATGAGATAGCTGGAAACCGCGCCGGCCACCAGTTCATAGACCAGCCCGCAGGCCGCGACGACGAACACCGATGCGAGCAGGATCAGGCGGGCGGCCGCGCCGGCAAGACCGGACGAGGGCTTCATGTCAGGTGATGGCGGCGGCGATAATGATGGCCAGACCGATGATCACCGAACCCATGATCACCGCCAGCGCGGTATTCTGATCTTCCTCGATTTCCTTGCGGACCGAAAAGGGCGCGACCTTGGTCATCAGCAGAAAGGCCAGACCAAAGAGCACAACCCCCAGGACGACATACACGATGGTCCAGACCAGGAGCATGATCGGATCCGTGGTTAGTGTCTGCAGCACCAGCCAGGATGGGTTGGTCAAATGCATATTTCCTCCACTTCAGTGGTTTGAATATTCACCCGCTTATTTTCCGCCGGCCAGACCGCCG
Organism: Acidobacteriota bacterium; assembly: GCA_016935015.1. Lineage (GTDB taxonomy): Bacteria > Acidobacteriota > JAAYUB01 > JAAYUB01 > JAAYUB01 > JAFGRT01. The sequence goes on from JAFGRT010000024.1 coordinate 1,896, forward strand.
CCGCGATGGGCGTGGGTGCGAACGTACATGGGGAAAAATCCGAAGCCTCGGGTGGTGCGGGTGCTTTCCTGGCGCAGTTTGAGCCCTTCCGGGTGTTCGAAGCTCTGCGCCCCGACGTTCATGAAGGTGGCGGCGGACGCCAGGAGGGTTCCCCCGGCCAGCAGCGCCATCACTCCCAGTTTCAGCAAAGTTTTCATTGCCTGCTACTCCTCTTGCTTGCGCCAGTTACCGTAAAGGACCAGACTGATAAAGAAGACAATGATTGTCAGAATGGTCAGAACAACATAAAAGTGTGGCAGCCGAACGCCGTCGGTTACCCGAATCCGTACCCCATGCTGGGCGTTCGTGGCCGATGGTGTTTCGCCCGGTGCGCTGACCGCGTGCAGCAACACCCGGTAGTTTCCGGCGGCCGGCACCTCGATGTACGAAGTCACCTCACGGCTCCCTTCACTCCAGCTTTCGCCGCCTTCGGAGCCTTGGTAATACTGGATGTCCTCATCAAACACATGCACCACCGTCTCGGCGTCTTTGACCAGGGCCAGGTCGAGGGCCATCCAGGCATTGGTCATGGAAATGGCCGTGGCCTCCACCATGATGACGTTGCCGTCGGAGCTCACCGGGAAGGGTTCGCTCAACACTTCCTCCGTCAGCTGTGCCGGCGTGAAGGTTTGCTCCAGCACCTGGCGACCGCTGAACATGCAATACAGGGCCATGATGCCGTTGAAAGCCAGGACCGCCACACAGAACAGGAGCAGGATCATGTACCAGCGGCGGGTCTTGACCACATCTTCACTCCGGCGGCGGACCACGCCCTGCCCCAGTTCTGGCTTGCTGGTGGCCTGCCGGACCTGCTCCAGGGTCAGGGAAATGCCGCTGGAGTATTCCACTTCGTTGGCCGTCCACTGGACATCAAAGCGCTCGTTGGCACCGCCCTTGTCGGCGAAATCCACATAGCGGCTGCGGTCGCCGACCTTGGCCACCCACGGCAGGGAACCGTCCACAAAGGCCAGCTCATATTCACCTGATTCCAGCGCTACCCACTTCCTGCCGTCGTGGGTTTCCAGGGTGCTCCCCCGGCTCAGGTTGAAAGGACTGGTGGTGGGCATGACATGGGTGTCCCAGGCCAGATCATAACTGCCGCCGTATTCGCTCAGGTAGAGGGTGCCGCGGCGCGGATTGTAGAGCAGGTACTCGCGGGTGACCTCCGTATAGTCGTTGTCCTCGATGAACGCCTGGCGGGCGATGATTTCGTAACGGGCCCCCTTGTACCGGAAGGAGTCACCGATTTTCAGGGGGAACTCCCATTTGCGCTCCGGCCCCTGCCCCAGCACCGTCTTTTCTTCCAGGGACACATCGAGGTGTTTACCGCAATATTCGCACACCACCATGCGGGCCTGTTCATCCTTGACCGTAAGCCCGGCCCCACAACCCGGACAATGGATATCCTGCGGCTGATACGGGGGCCGCGGCCGACCCTGGTTCAGTCCAAATCGTTCCTTGTCCATTGTGCTCACCAGTCCTCTCCCTCATCATCCATGGTGATGGAGGCATACTTCAGCCAGTGCCCGAAAAATACCGTGGGCGGATCTTCGTCATACTCGATCCCCAGCGAGTAGCGGCCGTCGGGACTGGCGGCGTCGGCGAAGGAATACGTCTCGCCCACCTGCATGGGGATGGGCAGATCTCCTTCGACACCGATGCACTCGGCCTGGCCGACTTCCTCAATGAAGAAAGGGATGTTGCGGGCGACGATTCGGGCACTCGCCTTCAGGGAATCGAAGGACGGGACCTGCACATCCGTCTCCCGGGTCTCGAGGACGAATTCGTGATTGTCTTCCGTCAGCCAGGCGATGCTGCCGTCCTGCATTTCCACGAACCACTCGTCCCAGAAGCCACGGCCGAAAGAATAGCGCACCCGGCCCAGCACCACAAACCGCTTGTTGAGCAGGGTGCCCGTGGCACCGCGGTACAACCGGCTGAACCCCTCGGGCAGGGTGGACTGTTTCCCCACATTCCGGATCTTCTCCTGGTCCCAGTACACGGCATTGCCGCAGTACTCACAGACCACGGTGATCACGCCCGGATTGTGCACGTCATGCGTCGCGCCACAGGACGGACATGAAATTTCGGCAACCTTCATCCCATTCACCTCTGAGCATTTCCGCCAGATCGTTCTCCGGTGAAAAACCGGAGTTCCAGGCCCCGCAAAACGACCGGCCAACGGGCGTTACCCCCAACGCCACCGCTTGTGTCATCCTGATCCGGATCGCCGGAGACCGGGCGACTCGCTGCATCCGTCCCGCCGCCAGCCGGTCCTGGTGGCCGGGTGTCCGATCCTTTCCGTCAGAAAACCATCAAGCGGCTGACGAACACGGTCATGGGCACTTTTTTCTATTGTATGAATTTGCCGGGGACATTTCAAATGTATTTTTCATCACTGCCGGCGGCAGATTTTCTCCTCTCTCGATCGCACCTGCCCGCGGCCATCGATTCCATCCCGAAAGACCGTTTCGCAAGGGTGTCCGGTTCTACATACGGCGCATCGACCGGGAGGAAGACGTCGATCACCTCTGCAATAATCCTATTTATATAAATAACTTAGTGACAAGTCATTTCCATATGTCTCGTGCCGGGAATCAATTTGCATTATTTTTGTGACACATATCACAAAATATTGGATTCTGGGTTGAAAGATTAAAATCTCTATTTTCTAATATAGATAATTATTGACGTTTTGACTCAACTTTTAGCCATTCACGGCCATCAGAATCTCAAAAGGAGCGATTCAATGAAGTTGAAAAAAAAGAGTGCTTCCATTCTAATCTGCTTTCTTGCCTCTCTTCCGATGCTATCGACCGGCGCCATGGTGCATGGGGCCGATGCCTGCGCCTGTTCGGCCGATATCCGGGGCGACCTGAACCAGGACGGCAATCTGGACACCCTCGACGCCGTTCTCCTGGCCCATTATCTGAGCAGCAACATCGATCTCCCGGCGGCGGAATGTGCCGACGTTACCGTGGACTGCCGGCTGGATATCCGCGATCTCATGACGTATATGGGCTTTCTGGGCGAAGTCGTCGAGGGTTCCCACGCCGGACGCTTCATCGCCTATGAAGGCAGCCGGACATGCCTGCCGTGCCATGAAACCGAAACCTACGAGGTGCATGCCTCCCTGCATTACCAGTGGCAGGCGCCCACGCCCGACGTGGTGGGCGAGGAAGGCGGATTCTCGGGAAAGTACGGCACCATCAACGATTTTTGTACCTATCCCAATTTCAACTGGATCGGTAAAATGACCAATGTTTACGGCCAGCAGGTGGACGGCGGGTGCGCCAAATGCCACATCGGCCTCGGCAAGCACCCCACCCCCGAAGCCACCGAGGACCAGCTGGAGAACATCGACTGCCTGGTCTGCCACTCCGACGCCTACAAGCGCACGGTGGGCACATGGGACGGCGAGCTCCGCTTCGTGCCCGACCATGAGAAGATGACCGTCAGCCTGCTACAGGCCGCGTCGGACATCCGTCGCACGCCTTCCATGGACGCCTGCCTAAATTGTCACACCAAGTCCGGCGGCGGCAACAACTTCAAACGCGGCGACCTGGAAGAAGCCCACCGCAGCGCCACCCGTGAATTCGATGTCCACATGGCCGCCGCGGCCGCCGGCGGTGCCGGCCTGGAATGCGTGGACTGTCACTTCACCGAGCAGCACCGCATCGCCGGCCGGGGCGTTGACCTGCGCGGTCGCGACCTGGCGGCGGACATGAGCTGTGAAATGTGCCATTCCACCGCCCCCCACGGCAACAGCCGCCTCGACGATCACGCCGCGCGCATCAACTGCACCGTTTGCCACATCCCCGATTTCGCCAACGTGGCCCCCACCGACCTGCACCGCGATTTCAGCCGGCCGGGCGAATTGGACCCGGCCACCGGCCTCTATGAACCCCATATGCTCAAGGCGGCCCATGTCCAGCCCGCCTATGGTTTTTACAACGGCAAATCATACTTCTATGATTTCGGCACGGCCGTGCAGACCGGTGAAAACGGACACGTGCTGATGGCCGGCCCCCAGGGGGATATCAAAACGGCCGGTGCCCGCATATACGCCTTCAAGCGGCACACCGCCACCCAGGCCGTGGATCCGCAAGGCCGCCTGATCCCGCTGAAGATGGGGATTGTGTTCCAGACAGGCGATACCCAGGCCGCGATCGAGGCCGGTGCCGACGCCATCGGCTGGGGCTATGAGGGCCATACGTTCGTGGAAACGGAACGTTACATGGGCCTTTTTCACGAAGTGGCGCCCAGTGAATACACCCTCCAGTGTACGGACTGCCATGGCAGCGCCGAGCGCCTCGATTTCACCGCCCTCGGCTATACGCCGTTGAGCCTGCTGGACGGCAAACCACTGTGCGCCAGCTGCCACAGGGATCAATCCGGGGCCTGGGGGCCCGATGAGTATTTCACGAAAGTGCACCAGAAACATGTGGACGGCAAGCACATCGATTGTAGCAAGTGCCACGGTTTCAGCTCGGCCTATTAGGCATTCACTGCTGCCTGCCCCCCCCCCCCCC
>JAFGRT010000025.1 GCA_016935015.1 Acidobacteriota bacterium
GCATGTCGAACTGGGTGGCGGCGAAGCCGGTGGCCGTCATCTGCAGCGGCACTACCCGGTGAAGCGGCATGCGGCTGAGGACGATGCCGCACGGGTGCAGCCCCAGATGGCGGGGGAAACCGCCGATGCGCTTGGCCAGACGGATGATGGAACGGTACGGCTCCGACGCAAAGGGGATGTTGCGGCATTCGGGGATGTCCCGCAGCACCTGCTCCACGTGTTCGCCCCGGTGGTGGGGGATGTGGCGGGTGAAACGGCTGATTTCGGCTTCGGGCAGGCCCAGCGCCCGGGCGGTCTCGCGCAGGCACAGCCGGCCGGCCATGGTGACGAAGGTGGCCAGCATGGCCGAATTTTCCTGCCCGTACGTGTCGTAGAGATAGCGGATCACGTCGTGGCGGCGTCGCCAGCAGAAATCGATGTCGATATCGGGCGGGTCGGTCCGTTCGTCGTTGAGAAAACGCTCGAAGGAGAGGCCCAGCGCCAGGGGGTCCACGTGGGTGATGCCCAGCGCATGGGCGGTGAGGCTGCCGGCGGCGGAGCCGCGGCCCACGGCGGGGATCCCTTCCCTCTCGGCGAACTCCACCACGTCGCGCACGATGAGGAAGTACTCGGTATAGCCCATGCGGCAGATGACGTCCAGCTCGTGCTCCAGCCGCCGGATCACCTCCCGGCGCAGCGGCCGGTACCGTTGGGCCGCCCCCGCGAACGCCTTTTTCCAGAGCAGGGAGTAGGCCGTCTCTCCCTCCGGCACCGGAAAGGGCGGATAAAGCGTTCCCTCGGTGGTGAAACGGAATTGGCAACTCTCGGCGATTTTCACGGTGTTGGCCACCGCCGCGGGGATTTCTCGAAACATTTCTTCCATCTGGCGGGCCGGCTTGAGCCATGCCTCGGCCGGCGCCGTGTCGGCGGGGGTCAGCTTGCCCAGGGTGGACCGGCGGCGGATGGCCGTCAGCAGGCGGTGCACGTCGTAATCCTCGGGCCCGGCGAAGGCGACGTCGTTGCTGGCGCAGACCATCAGTTCATGCCGCCGGGCCGTTTCCAGCAGGTTGCGGATCCGATGCCGGTCGGCCGGGCGGCCGTGTTGCACCAGTTCCGCCACCAGGCGGGGGGAATGAAAACGGTCCAGGATCTGCTGCAGCAGGGCGGGGCACGCTACCAGCAGCCAGTTGCGTTCGGCCAGCCGCTCCAGGGCGGGGAGCCAATCGAAGTCGGGATCCAGATGGTGACGGGTGAGTTCGCGGCACAGGACGGCATAGCCTTCGCCGTCGCGGGCCAGGACCGTGACCCGCCGGCCGGCGGCGATGGGGAGTTCGGCGCCGATGACGGGATGGAGGCCGGCCGCCTCGGCCAGGCGGCCGAAATTCACCGCCGCGTAGACTCCGGCCCGGTCCGTCAGGGCCAGGTAACGCACCTCACCGCGCACGGCCTGGTCCACCAGGGCCGCCACCGGGCTGGCGCCCTCCAGGAACGAAAAATAACTGCGGCAGTGCAGGTGGGCGAACATGGGATTTACCTCGGCGCGGGGGCGGGCCGGCGAACCGGCGACGGGGCGAACGGGCGAACCGGCGGCGTAGCCCGCGCCTGCCGGGCGCGGGGGTGGAAACGGCGAACGGGCGAATCGGCGGCATAGCCCGCACCTACCGGGGGTAGGGGTGGAAACGGCGAAAGAGGGCGGGGCCGTGGCGGCGCGGGAGTGGCGCCGGCACGACGGCCCGACCACGGTGCCCGGCGGCGATCCGTCGTCTGCGGCCTGTTCCGTCGTCCTTCATCCTTCATCCTTTATCCATTATCCTTCCTTCTGACACCTGAACTTCCTCCCCCCGTCAGGCCAGCCGCGAGGCCACCCCGATGGCGGTGAAGCCGAACCGGTCGCGGATGAGGTCCAGGCCCCGGCACAGGTTTTCCTGCTTCCGTTGGGCCGCGGCATCGAAGAGGGACCACTGCCGGACAGCCGTCTGCAGCCGGGACAGGGACACGCCCACCAGCCGGATACCCGTCCGGCGGGAGTCCAGCTGCTGGAACAGGTCCCACACCGCCGGGATGATGATGGAGTCGTAAAACACCGCTGTGTCGAAGGTATGGGCCCGTGAGACGGTCTGGAAGTCGCTGTAGCGGAGCTTGACGGTGACGGTGCGGGCGGCCAGCCCCTCGGCCCGCAGCTTGCGGCAGACTTTCTCGGTGAGCAGGGCCAGGGTGCGTCCCACGGCCGGGCGGTCCACCATGTCCCGGGGGAACGTGGTCTCCTTGCCCATGGATTTGCGTGGGGCGAACTCGCGCAGACCGTCGTGGTTGCGGCCGGCGGCCTTTTCGCGCAGCAGCGGGCCGTATTTGCCGAACACCCGGGCCAGCAGGGTGTCGTCCATGAGGGTGAGGTCGCCCAGGGTGCGGATGCCCAGACCCCGCAGCCGCCGGCTGGTGGTCTCGCCGATGCCCGGCATGCGCTCCACGGGCAGGGGGGCCAGGAAGTCGGCTTCCCGGCCCGGCGGAACCAGCAACAGGCCGTCCGGCTTGGCCAGTTCCGAGGCGATCTTAGCGACGCTGCGGCTGGTGGCCACACCGATGGAGGCCGACAATCCCAGGCGCTCGCGGATGGCCAGGCGGATGGCGTGGGCCATGGCCAGCGGCGGTCCGAACAGCCGCTCGCAGCCGGTAACGTCCAGGTAGGCCTCGTCCACCGAGGCTTCTTCCACGTCGGGCGTGAACTCTTCCAGGATGCCGAACATCAGCCGCGACACCTGGCCGTATTTCTTGCCGTCGCCGGGCAGGAAAACGCCCTGGGGGCAGAGCTTGCGCGCCCAGGCCATGGGCATGGCCGAGTGGACGCCAAAGACCCGGGCCTCGTACGAGGCGGCGGAAACGACGCTCCGGCCGTCGGGGTCGCCCCCGACGATGACGGGTTTGCCTCGCAGCTCGGGGCGGTAGAGCTGTTCCACCGCCGCGAAGAAGGCATCCATGTCTACGTGGATAATTGTGTTCATATATGAACCGTTCTGCCACCGTGAGCCGACAAGTGGGCATTCACCGCAGAGTCGCCGAGGACGCCGAGAAAAAACCTATTCCTGAAAATTGGAGACAAGACGGGTGATGCCCTGCTTGAGGACGGGAACATGAAAATTGATTAACAGTTCGACGGACCAGTGGCCCAATCGCAGGTAAGAGAGCAACTGGGCCTGGTGGATGAGCTGGATTTCTGCCACAGCCTTTATTTCAATGACTACCTTGTTGTCAGCCAGCAGATCCAGCCGGTAGCCGCAGTCAAGCCTGAGTCCTTTGTAAATAATCGGCAGCCGGAATTGCCGGACGAGTGGTACCCGACGCAGCCTGAGTTCGTGGCAAAGACATTCTTCGTAGGCGGATTCGAGCAGTCCCGGCCCGATGGCCCGGTGAACCTCAATGGCGGCGCCGATGATGTTCTCCGTGAGATCATTGATGGACATTCTTTTCTGGCTCCGCGTTCCCGGCGTCCCGGCGGTGAAAGAGAATCAGCGGTACTTGCGCATCACGCCCACCACCACGCCGCGGATGCGCACCCGCTTCGCCGGCAGATAGAGCGGCTCCATGGTCGGGTTGGCCGGCTGCAGGCGGATGGTCCCGTTCTCGCGGTAGAGGCGTTTCAGGGTGGCGTTCTCGCCGTCCACCAGCGCCACCACCATGTCGCCGTTGTCGGCCTGCGCCGTCTCCCGGACGATGACGAAGTCGCCGTCCTCGATGTGCTCGCCGATCATGGAGTCGCCCTTGACCCGGAGAACGTAATGGGTGCCGCGAGCCGTGAGATCGGGCGGTACCTGAATGGACTCCGCATTTTCCAGGGCCTCGATGGGGGCGCCGGCGGCGATGTAACCCAGCAGGGGCAGCTCCACCAGGGTCCCCGCGGCGGGACTGTCCGGTTTCAGGATCTCGATGGACCGGGCGGCATGGGAGTGCCGGCGGATATAGCCCCGCCTCTCCAGGGCCTTGAGATGCTTGAACACGGCGTTGGGCGAAGAGAAGCCGAAATGGCCGGCGATCTCCTCGATGCTGGGGCTGTAGCCCTTGGCCGCCATGAAGGCCTCGATGTAATCCAGCACCTCTTTCTGTTTTTTCGTCAGTGACATATGTCCCTCCTCCGCGAACCTGAATCCATTGTAGGTGAAAATAAGGTGAAAATCAAGGAAAAAATGGGCGCGGGCGGGGGAAGGTATCAGGTAAGAAGGATGAAGGATGAAGGATGAGGAGGATCTTCACTGTCATCCATTATATCTTGCTGAAGGGAAGTCGTTTATGGACTTCCCACGTGTTGTCAAGCAAAAAACAGACGGGAGTACCGTCTGAAGGTTTATCCAGTCAGGGTTCAGCGATTCAA
>JAFGRT010000026.1 GCA_016935015.1 Acidobacteriota bacterium
GCGTCAGCCGGCCGCCCCAGCGAGCGGAGAGGAACGGCGCCAGCGAGTGAGGCGCGGAATACTCCGGGTTCGCCAAACCCGGGGGAGTATTCATGTAAGATGTAATGATTTTTGGATGGCGGCTCACCGGTTTTCTGGTGATCGACGGCCGCCTTCGCTCGCCTTCGCTTTGCCGGGCGGGGCTGCGGCGGGGGCAGGCGACTGGCAATGTCGGAGACGGGCCGTCCTGCAGAGCGCTTCTCCGTCATACGCCGCCCAGCCGGGGCTCGCGGCGCATCGTCCTGACTTATGGAGGAACGGCCATTCGGCATCAAAACCGGTCCGCGTGATCAGGGATCAACCAGCCCGGCCGGCAAGCCCGTACCCCGACTCAGCGGCTCCGGACGCCGCCGTCACCCGGACGCGGCCATGGCCTCCACATCGGCCACGCTTTTGGGGATGGGCTTGCCCAGGACCCGTTGCCCGGTGTTCGTCACCAGTACGTCGTCTTCGATACGGATTCCACCGAAATCCTTATAGGTTTCCACCTTGTCGTAATCGATGAACTGGGTGCATTTCCCTTCCTTGCGCCACTGGTCGATGAGGGCGGGGATGAAGTAGATCCCCGGCTCGACGGTCAGCACGAAGCCCGGTTCCAACTCGCGGCCGAGACGGAGATAGGCGAGTCCGAACTGGTCGCTGCGCGTGGTGTCGGCGTCGTAGCCGACGTAATTTTCGCCCAGGTTCTCCATGTCATGGACGTCGAGACCCATCATGTGCCCCAGCCCGTGAGGGAAGAAGAGGGCATGGGCGCCCTGGGCCACCGCTTCGGCCGGGTCCCCCATCATCAGCCCCACACTCTTCAGGCCTTCGGCGACGATCCGGGCGGCGTGCAGATGCACCTGCCGGTACTTGATGCCCGGTTTGATAGCCTCGATCGACGTGTTGATGGCCTTGAGCACGATCTCGTAGATCTCTTTCTGCCGGGCGTTGAACTTGCCGCCCACGGGCGTGGTGCGGGTGATGTCGGCGGCGTAGCCCATTTCCGTCTCCGCGCCGGCGTCCATGATGAGCAGGCGTCCCTCGCGCAGCTCATTGCCGTGATAATGGTTATGCAGCGTCTGGCCGTTGATGGTACAGATGATGGGAAAGGAAACGGTGCCGCCGCCAGCCAGGGCGATGCCCTCCGCCTGGCCGGCGATTTCCCGCTCGTACACGCCCGGCTTGGCCATGCGCATGGCCGTGGTGTGCATGTCGTAGGCGACGGCCAGCGCCTGTTCGATCTGTTCGATCTCTTCGGCGGTCTTAACGGCCCGCTGCGCCACCACCGCCTGGATGAGCGGCACCGAGGCGTAGGTCTTCAGGTGATCCGGCTGGATGCCCAGCAGCCGGCCGAGGGTCAGGGCCGTCTCGGCGCGGTAGGGCGGCAGAAAATGCACCGGGCGGCCGGTGGTGAGGCACTGGCGGATATACGCCGCCAGCTCGGCCGAGGGGCGGATCTCCGCCACGCCCACCTGCCGGGCCCGTTCGGCCATGGTGGGTTGCGGTCCCATCCAGATGATATCCTCCATCTCCACGTCATCGCCGAAGAGAACCGCCTGGCCGGAGTCCAGATCCAGGACGGCGGCCAGCCCGGGCATGGCCAGGCCGAAATAGTAGAGAAACGTGCTGTCCTGACGGTAATGGTAGGGGTTGGCCGTGTAGTTCATGGGCGATTCGTTATTCCCCGGAAACAGGGCCACACCGGAACTGATTTTCTGCTGCAGTGTTTCCCTGCGGCTGGCGTAAGTGGCTGCATCAAACATTGCGATCTCCTTTGCAGATTTCTGGGTTGCAGTCAAAAAGGAAAGTATATCAGAATTCCCGGCGCGAATCACCCTTTACCCGGGTGTCATTGCAAATCTGTCAGATTTTTTCTTCCCCGGCGGCCAAGCCTGTGGTATACTCCGCCGTTTTCAGCGGGCCCGGTCCGGACCGCCGGCGCGGTTAGCTCAGGCCGATAAACTCGAAAGGAAGAGTGATCGTTCATGTCAAATTCCGCCAATAAAACTTCCCGGCTGAGCCCGCCTGTCCGGATCACCCTGATTTACAGCCTCGCCGCCCTGGGCTGGATTCTGGTGTCGGACCGCCTGCTGGGCGGCCTGGTGACGGCCCCGGACGATCGCCTGCTTTGGCAATCGCTGAAGGGAGGGGTTTTTGTTCTATTGACGGCCCTGGTCCTGTATACGGTGACAAAGCGTTATCTCCAGCGCTGTGAGTTTTCCGAGAGCCGGCGGCGCGAGCAGGAGGCCCAGCTGCAGGCCATCGTCAGAGGTTTTGACGGTTTGATCTATGTCTGTTCCGAAGATTATCGGATCGAGTATATGAACGACCGCCTGATCCAGCGTACCGGTCACGACGCCCGCGGCGAGATCTGTTACCGGGTCCTGCATGACCGGGACGACGTGTGCCCCTGGTGCGTCAACGAGCGCGTTTTCGCCGGTGAGAAGGTCGAGTGGGAGATCCAGAGTCCCAAGGACCAGCGGTGGTATCATGTCATGAACACGCCGTTCGTGCACGCCGACGGCCGGATCGCCAAGCAGGCCATGATCCTGGATATCACCGAACGGAAAAAAATGGAGAGCAAATTGCTGGAGTCCAAACGGTTCGAATCGGTGGCCGACTTCGCCGGCGAAATCGCCGCGGATTTCCACACGCTGCTGACGTCCATCATGGGCCGGCTGTCGCGGATCCAGCTGCAGGGTGATCACGAGGACGAGGAGATCCGTCTGCTGGCCGAGATGGAGCAGGATCTGATCCGGGCCAAGGATTTGACCAATCAGCTTGGTCATTTTTCCCGACGACGGGAGAATGACCCCATGGTGCATGAGATCGATCATCTGGCTGTGGCTGCCGCCGAGGTTCATCCCGAGAACGGGTCCGTCGTGCGGAGCGAACGAATTCTGCTGATGGACGACGAGGAAATCGGCCGCCGGGTGGCGGCGCGCATGCTCACGCGGCTCGGATTCCGGGTGAACGTGGCCCCCACAGCGGCGGAGACTCTGGAATTGTGCCGGGAAGCTGTGCGACAGGCCCGTCCGTTCGCCTGTGTTTTCCTGGACCGCGAAGCCGAAACCGACGGCGGGGCCGCTACGATCCGGCAACTGCAACAGATGGATCCAGACATCCGCATCATCCTGGTGGGTGTTCCGGAATCGACGACCTCGCCGGCGGCGCGGGCAGGAGACGGATTGTCGGCCCGGTTATCCAAGCCTTATCGGATCAATGAATTCGATCGGATCCTGGCGGAGGTTCTGACACCGAGTTGATTCCGGGCGGCCCCTTACTGGTCCCCCATCGATCGTGTCTTGTGTCATGATTTGGTGACGGAACATCATGAACCGAAAATTCGAACATCGGGCGGAAATGACGGTCCGGCGCAAGGTTGGCCGCGCCGTGCATCACTATGGCCTGCTGCGGGAGGGCGACCGCGTTCTGGTGGCGGTGAGCGGCGGGAAGGACTCCCTGGTGCTATTGGATATCCTGCGGAAGATTCCGGACTGGGCTCCGATCCGCTACGAGCTGGTGCCCTTCACCCTGGATCAAGGTTTTCCCGGTTTTGATGCGGCGGAGGTCCGGCGCCAGGTGGCGCGCCTGGGACTGGAACTGGTGGTGGAGCGCGCACCGGTCAGTGAGATCCTGGCATGCAAGGCGCCCAGGGTTTCGACTCCCTGCTCCCTGTGCTCCCGCCTGCGGCGGGGTGCCATCTACCAGGCGGCCCAGCGGCTGGATTGCCACCGCATCGCCCTCGGGCACCATGCCGACGATCTCATCGAAACCCTTCTGCTGAACCTGTTTTTTACCGGTGAACTCAAGAGTATGCCGCCGTTGCTGAAAGCCGAAGACGGCCGGAACGTAGTCATCCGGCCGCTCTGTTTCCTCTTTGAGCAGGAGGTGGCGGCCTATTTCGAGCAGTTGGGGCTGCGCGCCGTCAACGCCGGTTGCCCCGACCGGCAGATCCTGCTTCGGCGCCGCCGGTGGATCAAGGATCTTTTGCAGGAGTGGGAAAAAATCAATCCCCGCGTGCGCCACAGTTTGCTGGCGGCCCTGCAGCATGTGCGGGCCGATTTTCTGCTGGACCCCCGCCTTCTGTCTGGGACGGCCTGCCGGCCCGGGCCCCGGTGAAGGTTGCCGCCCGGCCGGAAAGCGACGCGGAATGCCATCTGTCGCTGACGACCGGGGAAATTTTTTCTTTGCATTTGGCCGGATTTTGCATACAATAAGCGCCTTCGCAAGGAGCGGGCCGGTCTTTACACTGTCGACATTCCGAATTAGCCGGAGAGGTGTCCGAGTGGCTGAAGGAGCACGCTTGGAAAGCGTGTGTAGGGGTAACTCTACCGTGGGTTCGAATCCCACCCTCTCCGCCAGTTTTCCCGGGCCGTCCCTGTCGTGACGGCCCGTTGATTTCCGGCCGTGATTTTGCCCGACCGCCGAAGACCGCTGCCGGCACGCCGGGGCTTGGCCCTGTGTAAAAAAGACTTGTCAAAACCGCTGGAAAAGCACATAATAGTCAATCGTTTCATGCGATTTTGCCATTGACTCGCTGATCAAGCAGGCTCGGGCTCGGTACCGCCCCCCCCGGTTTTTACCGGGAATAACAATCAATCCATGAACGGAGGAGAACGATCTATGCATGCGCTGGTGGAATGTGTGCCCAACTTCAGTGAAGGGCGTGACCGTGCGGTCATCGATAGAATCGTCGCCGCCATTGCCGAGGTGGACGGGGTCAAAGTGTTCGATGTGGACCCGGGAGCCGATACCAACCGGACCGTCGTCACCTTTATCGGTACCCCGGCGGCCGTGGCCGAAGCGGCATTCGCCGGCATCCGGCAGGCCGCTGAGCTCATCGACATGCGCCGGCATGCGGGTGCCCATCCCCGCATGGGTGCCACCGATGTCTGTCCGTTTATCCCCGTGGCGGGGGTGACCATGGCGGACTGCACCCGTCTCGCCCGGCAGGTGGGGCGGCGAGTAGCCGAGGAACTGCAGATCCCCGTTTATCTCTATGAGGAATCGGCAACCCGGCCGGAGCGGCGCAATCTGGCCGACATCCGTCAGGGTGAATACGAGGGGCTGGCGGCCAAGCTGAGCGATCCGGAATGGGTCCCTGATTTCGGCGCAGCGACTTTCAATCCCCAATCGGGTGCCACGGTCATGGGCGCGCGGGAATTTCTCATCGCCTACAACATCAATTTCAATACGCGCGACCGCAGGCTGGTGAATGACATCGCCCTGAACATCCGCGAGCGGGGCCGGGCCAAGCGGGATGATGAGGGCAAGATCGTCCGTGACGAAGACGGCTCCCAAATGATGGTACCTGGAGTTTTTCAGGGTTTGAAGGCCATCGGCTGGTACATCGAGGAGTACGGTTGCGCCCAGTTGTCCATGAACATTACCAATTACAAGGTGTCGCCGGTGCATGAAATTTTCGACGAAGTCTGCCGCCAGGCCGCGGAGCGGGGCCTGCGCGTCACCGGCAGCGAGCTGGTGGGCCTGATTCCCAAGGCGGCGGTTGTGGCAGCCGGCGAGCACTTCCTGCGCAAGCAGGGGAAATCGACGGGTGTGCCTGAGGAGGAATTGGTGCACATCGCCGTGAAGTCTTTGGGATTGGACGAACTGTCCCCCTTCGAGGCCCGCCGGAAGATCATCGAATACGCCGTGGAGGAGGAGAATCCGCCCCGCCTGGTCCGTATGAACTTGCGCGATTTTGCCAATGAACTCTCCACGGACTCGCCCGCACCCGGCGGCGGATCGGTGGCTTCCCTGGCCGGTGCGTTGGGAGCGGCGCTGGCGGCCATGGTGTCCAATCTGACGATGGGGAAAAAGGGTTACGAGGCCGTTCAGGAGGAAATGGTCCGGATCGGTGTGGCCGGCCAGCAGCTGAAAGAAGAATTTCTGGCCGACATCGATCTCGATACCGAGGCCTTCGACCGGCTGATGGATGCGTTCCGGCTGCCCAAAAAATCCGACGAGGAGAAGGCGGCTCGCCAGGCGGCCGTTGTTGAGGCCACCAAGGGGGCCATCGCCGTGCCGCTGCGGGTGCTGAAGCGGACCATCGCCGCCCTGGGCCTGGTCAAGGCCGTGGCCCAGAAAGGAAACCAAAACTCCCTCAGCGATGCCGGTGTCGGCGGGCTCATGGCCCTGGCAGCGGCCCGCGGGGCCTGTTACAACGTGCTCATCAATCTGCAGGGCCTGGACGATGCCGATTATGTCCATCGCACCCGCACGGAGGCGGCGGAGGCGCTGCAGGTGGCCACCGGGCTGGCCGGGGAGGTCGCGGCCCTGGTGGAAAAGGCACTGGCGGGCGAAGACTCCGCGACCGGCTGAGCGCCGGTTGCCTGATGCGACAGACGGACAGAACCGGTGCAGCCTGCCGGTGGGGCAGGGTGGCATCGTTGGTCCTTTAATATTCCGCGGATTCCCCTTGAATCGCCGCTTTTATTGGGGTATAATCCCACTCTGTTGGTGGGCCTGTGCCCACTTTTTTTGTGAATGGCAGTATGGTTTATCGCAATGAACGTGGAAAAAGTAGGCCGGCTCATTCAGGAAGCAACGGATCTTTGTCAGGTGGAACTCTACCATTTCGAGTGGTTAGCCGGAGGTCGGCACAACATTCTGCGCGTGTACATCGACCGGCCGGGCGGCGTGACCGTCGCCGACTGCGAGCGGGTCAGCCGTGAACTCGGTGTCCTGCTGGATGTGGAGGATCCCATCCCGCAGCGCTATACGCTGGAGGTTTCCTCGCCCGGGCTGGACCGGCGGCTCTATACCCCGGCCCATTTGCGCGACTGCGTCGGCAAGGAAGTGGAGTTGAAACTGCGTCGTGCGCCGGCCAAGGAACCGCGCAAGTGGCACGGCATACTTACGGCGGTGGACGAGGCCGCCATCACCGTGGAATGCGAGGGATCCCTGAAAAGATTTCCTCATGATGAAATCGAATGGACCCGCTTGCGGGTTAATTTTTAAGAAACGAGGAAGGGTATGTCTAATCTGTTGATACAAACCATTGACCAGATTAGCCGGGAAAAGAATCTGGATCCCGAGATCATTATTCACGCCATCGAGGACGCCATGGTGGCGGCGGCCAAAAAATACTTCAAGACCAAGGAAGAGATCCGCGCCCGTCTGGACCGCGAAACCGGTGTCATCGAGATCTTTGCGGTCAAGTCCATCGTGGAAGAGGTGGAGAACCCAGCCCTCGAGATCGCCCTTTCCGAAGCCAAGGAGCTGGATGAAGACTTCGAGGCGGGGGACATGGTGGAAATCCCCAAGCCTACCCATGGTCTGGGCCGGATTTCCGCCCAGATCGCCAAACAGGTGATCATCCAGCGGGTGCGCGACGCGGAGCGGGAACGTGTCTACGAGAATTTCATCGAGAAAGTGGGCAGCCTGCTGACGGGAACGGTGAAACGATATGAAGACAAGAACGTCGTCTTCGAAGTCGGTGAGGCCGAAGCCTATCTTCCGTACAAGGAACAGGTGCCGTCGGAAAATTACGGCCGCGGTGAACGAATGCGGTTGCTGGTGCTGAAAGTGAGTAAATCGGCCAAGGAACCACAGATCCTGGTATCCCGCGCCCATCCCGATCTGGTCAAGCGACTGTTCGAACTGGAGGTGCCCGAGGTATACGAGGGCACGGTCGTCATCAAAGGCGTGGTCCGTGAACCGGGCGAACGCACCAAGATCGCCGTGATGAGCCGGGAGCCGGACGTCGACCCCGTCGGTGCCTGCGTCGGCATGAAAGGCTCCCGCATCATGACCATCATCAAGGAGATGCGGGGGGAGAAGATCGATATCATCGAATGGGCCGAGGATCCAGTGGATTTCGCCGTAAACGCCCTGAGCCCGGCCGAGATCGTGCGGGTCCTGATCCAGGATCCCTCGGAGCGGGTCATGGAAGTGATCGTCGATACGGACAACCTGTCCCTGGCCATCGGCAAGAAGGGGCAGAACGTGCGACTGGCGGCGCGCCTCATCGGCTGGCACATCGATATCAAGAGCGAGGAGGAAAAGCGCCGCGAGATCGAAGGCGACCTGATGGGTATCGACGAAGCCTTCGCGGAAGAAGAAGATGAAAAAGCGAGAATAGAGGCCGCCGCCGCCGCAGCGGAAGATACGGAAACAGAAGAAGCGACGGAAACAGCGGCAGACGCGGCCTTGGATGAGGTCGCCGCCGGCAGCGACGAAACGGCGACGACGGCCGAAGCGGCCGTTGAAGAAATGGATCATGAAACGGCGGCCACAGCGGCGCAGCCGGATGAACCGCCGGCCGAGGAAGCGGCGGAGGATCACGAGGAGACGGGAGATACGCCGGAGGATAAATCCGCCGGTTAGGCTGGATTTCTGGTGTCCCGGAGACACTCTCCCGAGCAGATTTTGCTCGTTCCGCCTATTTTTTGGTTGTGGATTTGAGGAGCATATGGACAAAGTAACGGTGAATCAGCTCGCTGAAGAATTCAATCTCGACAGCAAGACGATTCTGAAAGAGCTGAAAAAAATCGGGGTAATGGTGTTCTCCGCCAATCAGCCCATCGATCCGCGGTTCGTGGGCAAGGTGACGGCACATTTGAAGCTGCTGTCCAACCTGGCGGAAGAAGAGGAGAAACGGGCGGAACGCAAGCGTCAGGTTACCAAAAAGAGAACCACCCGTCCCCGGCAGAAGCGGCCGGAACCACCGGCCATGGAAGGGGCCATCTCCACGGATATGACCATCCGCAAGGCCAAAAAGGTCGAGCTGGAACCCGAGGAAGAAGCGGCCGAAGTCGAGGCTGTGGAAGCCGCTGAAATGGCGGCCGTGGAAGCCGCCGAAGCCGCGGAAGTGGGCAAAGCCGTCACCGGACAGGTGGAGGGTGAAGAAGGCGAGGATGTGACCATCGAGGCCCGGGTGACCGTCGAGCCGGCCCAGGCCGAAACGGTCGAGGAGTCAAAGGAGAAAGAGGAGGCGGCCCGCTTGGCCCGCAAGGCGCGGCAAGAGGAGGAGGACGTCCCGGGCCGGCGGAAGAAAGCCGCCAAAAAAGCTGCGCGCAGTAAGGCTCTCGAAAAGGATCTCGACGAGTTCTTTCTGGAGGAACAGGAAGCGGAGCCGTTGGCATTCGAGGAAAAAGAAGAAAAAAAGGAAAAGCCCACACCCATCATCCGCGAAGTAAAGAAGGAAAAGAAAAAGGCCAAAGTCTTAAAAAAATCCGCGGCGGCCGCACCGCCATCCGATGAATCGCTGCGCAAGGGCCTGGGCCTTTTCGCGCCCCAGGATACCCGCCGGAGAAAGAAACGGAAACGCCAGCGGATCGAGGTGGCCGAGAGAAAGGTCGAAAAACAGCGAGAACGCCCCAAGGACCTGAAGAAGATCAATATCCCCGAAGGTTTGACCGTCAAGGAAGTGGCGGAACGGATGGATATTCCCCCCAAGGACATCCTCAAGAACCTGTTCATGCGGGGGGTGGTAGTGAATATCAACCAGATCCTCGATCTCGAAGTCATCAAGGAGATCGGGCTTGAGCTGGGTTTCGAAGTGGAGGAGATCAGCTACGAGGAAGAGCTGATGGATGCCGAAATCCTCGAGGCCGGCTCCGGCGATTACATGCCGCGACCGCCGGTCATCACCGTCATGGGACACGTCGATCACGGCAAAACCTCCCTCCTCGACGCGGTGCGCAACACCATGGTGGCCGAAGGCGAGGCCGGCGGCATCACCCAGCATATCGGCGCTTATCAGGTAACGGTCAACGGCCGGAAGGTCACCTTTATCGATACGCCGGGTCATGAGGCTTTCACCATGATGCGGGCCCGCGGCGCCAAGGTCACGGACATCGTCATCCTCGTGGTGGCGGCCGACGACGGCGTCATGCCCCAGACAGTGGAAGCCATCCAGCATGCCCGGGCGGCCAACGTGCCGATGATCGTCGCCATCAACAAGATCGACAAGCCGAATGCCAATCCCGACAAGGTCAAGCAGGACCTGGCGGCCATGGAACTGGTTCCCGAAGAGTGGGGCGGCAGCACGGTTTTCGTGGAAGTATCCGCCAAAAAAATCACCAACATCGATCAAATGCTGGAAATGGTGCTTTTGGTCGCCGACATGCTTGAGTTGCAGGCCATTCCCCACACCAAGGCCAGTGGCACGGTCATTGAATCCAGACTGGACAAAACCCGCGGTCCGGTGGCCACGCTGCTGGTCCAGCAGGGCACCCTGTTCGAACGGGACATCATCGTTTCCGGTGCCATCACCGGCAAGATCCGGGCCATGTACGACGAGAAAAACAACCGTCTCGATCAGGCCGAACCATCCTCACCGGTGCTGGTCATGGGGCTGGACGACGTCCTGGAGGCCGGTGAGCGTTTCTTCGCCACCGATGATGCCACCAAAGCCCGCCAGTTGAGCGTCTATCGCCAGGAGAAACAGCGCGAGGAGATCCTCAGCAAGATGAACAACCGCGTCTCGCTGGACAAACTCTTCCAGCAGTTGCAGGAAGGTCAGATCAAGGAGTTGCCCATCATCCTCAAAGTGGATGTGCAGGGCTCAAAGGACGCCATCGAATCCATGCTCAACAGGCTGAGCACCGACAAGGTCAAGATCAGCATCATGCACAGCGCCGTCGGCCCCATTCATGAGAACGACGTTCTGCTGGCTTCCGCCTCCAACGCCATCATCGTCGGCTTCAACGTCAAACCGGTGAAGAGTGCCGAGGAGCTGGCCAAACGCGAGCATGTGGACATCCGCTTCTACAACGTCATTTACAACATCGCCGAAGAGATTAAGAAAGCCATGGAAGGCTTGCTGGATTACACCGAGAAGGAAAACGTTATCGGCACGGTGGAAGTGCGGGATACGTTCCGTGTCCCCGGCGCCGGAACCATTGTCGGTGGCTATGTCACCGACGGCTACGTCCGCCGCGACGCCCGCGGACGGCTCTTCCGCGACGGCGTGAAGATTTATGAGGGCAAGATATCGTCCCTCCGTCGCTTCAAGGAGGATGTCACCGAGGTCAAGACCGGCTATGAGTGTGGGGTCGGCCTGGAAAACTACAACGACATCAAGGTCGGGGACGAGCTTCAGATTTTTACCATCGAGAAAGTGAAGGATACCCTCGATTCCTAGTATGACCCGCGACGTCAGGACCAACATCTGTGTCATCGAGCTGGAATGTTTCCTGCCCGACGTGCATTCCCTCAAGGAAAAACGGATGATTCTCCGGAAGATCAAGGACCGGGTGGGACGCAAATTCAACGTGTCCATCGCCGAGGTCGGTTACCAGGATCTGTGGCAGCGGTCCGTCATCGGGATCGCCGCCGTGAACGGCGATCGGCGATTGCTGGAACAGGTGAAGGACAAAGTCTTGAATGAGATCGAACAGATCATTCCGGGGGGCGTGACACATTTTACTGTGGACTTTCTCTAAGCGATTCCTGTATCATCACCCTGATGTTTAAAGGGGAAGCCATTCGGAATAAGCATCTTGGCGGACCGATCCTTATCGCGTGGATCGTCCTGCTCCTCGTTCTGGTCACGACAACCGCCCAGGCCCGTGACCGCCAGGCAGCCCGCCGCACCTTTGATGAAGCGGTCCGTGATGAGGAAAGCCTGAAAGCCGCTTCGCCAGACCAGCAAACTTTTTCCCGTTACCGGAACATCATCCAGGCCTACCGCAAGGTGTTGGATCTGGATCCAACCTATGGCGCCTGCGACGACTCTCTCTACCGGGCCGCCGCCTTGTGTCGCGAGGCCGGACAGCGTTTTCAATCCGAAGAGTACCTGAAACGCGCCGTTCACTACCTGACCTGGTTGCGCCGGGAATATCCATATTCGCCGCTGCGCGATGATGCCCTGTTGATGCTGGGCGACATTCAGGCGGTGGATCTGGCTGACCGGTCGGCCGCCCGCAAGGCCTACGAGGAATTTCTAAGCCGTTACAAAAAATCCGACCGGGTCGATGAGGTGGTGCGCAAGCTCAACGACCTGGACAAATCGCCGCCGCCGTCTCCGACGCCGGTCCCGCCGGCGGTTATCGGCGACTTGGCAGCCGGACTCTCGGCGCGGCTGACGGACATCCGCTTCTGGTCCACATCGGATTACACCCGGGTGGTCATGGATCTGGACCGCGAAGTGGAATTCATCCAGAAAGAGATCCATCATCCATACCGGATCTATTTTGACTTCCAGCATACCATCCTCTCCAACGAGGTCAAGAACCGCGATTTTTCCATCGGTGACACGTTCCTTCACCGGATCCGGGTGGGGCAGAACCGGACGGATATCGCCCGGGTGGTCCTTGATTTCAAGACAAAAGGATCTTTTTCCGTTTTTCCCCTCTACAATCCTTTCCGGGTCGTGATCGACATCAAGGACGCCGACAAGGGCAAAACGTTGCGGGAACGAAAAGAGAAGCTGGCCAGGATATTCAGTGGACGATCCGAATCCGGGACGCCACCGGCCAAGGAGCCGACTCCGCCGCCCCGTCGCAACCCGCCAGACCGGACCGAGACAGCGACTCTGCCGCCGGCTGGAGAGAAGGATGATAGTCGGCCATTGCGCCCCTCGGGTCCCACCGCCACGGGCGAACACACCCTGCCGCGGATACTGGGCATGAAAGTGGGCAAGATTGTCATCGACCCCGGTCACGGAGGCAAGGACTCCGGCTCCATCGGCCACCGCGGCCTCAAGGAGAAGGACCTGGTGTTGTCCATCGCCCGCCAGCTCAAGCAGGAGATCGAAGAACGGCTCAACGTGGAGGTGATCCTCACTCGGAACGACGATGTTTATCTACCGCTGGAGCAGCGAACGGCCATCGCCAATATGGCCGGCGCCGATCTGTTCATCTCCCTGCATGCCAACGCCGACCAGAACAACCGGGTGGCCGGGATCGAGACCTTTTACCTCGGCCTTACCCGGGACAAGCGCAGCCAGCTGCTGGCCTCCATCGAAAACGCCGCCTCCCAGCAAAGCCTGGCCAAACTGGAAAGTTCCATCAAAAAGATCACCATGTACGAAAAGATGAACGAATCAAGAGATTTCGCCAGCAAGGTACATGGGGAGTTCTTCAAGACACTGCACAAGCTCCATCCCAGTACCAAGGATCGCGGGGTAAAAAAGGCCCCCTTCGTGGTACTCATCGGCACGGATATCCCCTCCATTCTGCTGGAGATCGGCTACATCAGCCATCAGCGGGAAGCCCAGATCATCTCCAGTCCGGAAAATCAGAAAAAACTGGCGGTGGCTCTTTGCCGCGGCATCGAGAAGTACCTGGTCAATCTCGGCACCATCGCCTGGGATACCCGCTCCGAAGGATCAGCCAAGGATCAGGGCCATGGCCAGTAGGTGGTTGATGGGGATTGTCCTGGCACTGCTGGCGGGCTGGGCCACTTCCTGGGCCGGAGAGGTGGTGCCTCTCGGTGACGGAATCCCCCGGACGCCCGTCGTGGTGCCGGAAGTCGATTACGAGGGTGAGTTCGCCGCACAGCTCAAACCCGTGCCCCTGGTCAATTATTCCCGAACCCAACGCCGCTTCAACCGCCAGGACCTGACCATCCACATCTTCATGTTCACCGATCCGGAGCGTGCCTTCAGCGCCTTCACCACCATGCGGAAAACCGGCGCCAAGACGTATTCCGGCCGTCTGGACTGCTACCTGCAGCAGCTGGACATGATCTTCTGCGCCGGAAAGTATGTGGTTCAGACCCGTTTCCCCGGATTTCCCCTGCTGCACCTCACCGCCTACCTGGACTGGCTGCAGATACAATTCCCCCAACAGGTGGCCATCCCGGCAAGCTATCTGCGATTGCCCGATGCCGGTCGGTGGAGCCATACGCGGCAGCACCTGGTGGCAGATTTCCAGGTGAACCTGATCTGGCCGGCGGCACCGGCCGACCTGTTCGGGCTGGATCGGGGGAACCGGCTGACCATCGCCTGTTACCGGCGGGGAGCGGAGGAATGCTGGGCCGGCTGGTTGCGGATACATCCGGACGGGGAAGGCGCACCGGTCCTGTCACCTCCCGGGCACAGCTGGTCCGGTTGGCAGGCGGACCTGCGGCCGGTGCACGACCGCTATGCCGTCACCATCGCCACGCCCGCCGGCGCGGCCTGGGCGATGACCATGCTGGACACCCTGGCGCAACACCGTCCGGGCACCGGGGGCGGCGCCCCGATCCGCGAAGGCTATTTCCGCCGGGATCAATTTACGTACAGCAATATTGTTTTCAGTGGTCTGCAACTCGTACTGCTGTTTCTCGGCCTGGCCGTCGCGACGGCGGTGGGGGTCTACATTCTGTGGCGGCTGCTCCGGAAAATGCGGGAACCGCGCTCGGGTCCGGATGCGGAAGCGGTCTGCCATCTGCATCTGGACGGGCTGCCTGTTCGGGGCGAAAAAAAGAGAAACATTTCCGACTCTGACCTGTAAAATAGGACCTTGGAGGAACACCTTATGAACCATTACAAGGACGGCCTGAACAGAATCAACGGCGTCAGCCGCCGGGAGTTTTTTCGGGATGTCGTGCTCCCGGCCTCTGCCGCCCTGGCCGCCGGCGGGGTGCTGGCCGGTTGTGGCGCGGACACGGGTTCCGGCGCCGGCTTCGTCACCGACAAAAGGACCACCGGGACGGCGGTGACGGACATGGTTATCGTCCGCAACGGGGAGCCCGAGGAATTGGTGCGCCAGGCCCTGCAGAAACTGGGCGGTATGCAGCGATTCATCGCCCGGGGGGATGTGGTGCTGCTCAAGCCGAATATCGGCTTCAACCGGATGCCCCAGCAGGCCGCCAATACCAACCCGGATGTGGTGCGGGAGATCGCCCGGCAGGTGCTCGATGCCGGTGCCCGGAAAGTCATCGTCTTCGATCATACCCTTTACGAGGCCCGCAATTGCTACAACCGCAGCGGCATCGCCCGGGCGGTGCAGGACCTGGGCGTCGAGCTGGAATACGCCGAGGAGCGAAAATTCGTGGATGTGGATGTCAATGGACAGTTTCTCAAAACCTGGCCCTTCTACCGGGAAGTGTTGGCAGCGGACAAGGTCATCAACATCCCCGTGGCCAAGCAGCACAGCCTGGCCCAGTACAGCATGGGTATGAAGAACATGATGGGGGTCATCGGCGGCCGCCGAGACAGCCTCCATCAGAACATGGACATGGCCCTGCCCGACATCTCGCGGTTTCTCCGGCCGACCCTGACGGTCCTGGACGCCTACCGCATCCTGTTGCGTAATGGTCCGCAGGGCGGTTCGCTCAATGATGTTGCCACGGTCAAGACCCTGGCGGCCGGCATCGATCCCGTGGCCGTCGACGCCTTCGGTTGCAGCCTCTTCGATGTGGATCCGGCCCGGATCGGCTATATCCGCACCGGTCAGGAAGTGAGCCTGGGGACCATGAACTGGCAAGGGCTCCGACTCGAAGAAGTCAGCCTCTAGAATCCGGCACGAGGGTACTTCCATGAGCAAAATGTTCCGACTGGTCTGGCTGCGCCGCCTGAGCCAGGCCCTGTTTCTCGTCCTGTTTCTGGTGCTTTTCGCCATGACCACGTTGCCCGTGGACACGGCGGAGATCATGGAAGAGGCCTATATTCTGGACGCGCCGGTGGCCTGGTTTTTTCACCTGGATCCCCTCCTTGCGACGACCTATTTTCTGGCCTCGCGCTCCTTTCTGACGGATTTCCTGTGGGTGATCCCCGTGGTTGTGCTGGCCATCCTGTTGAATCGGACCTTCTGCGGCTGGATCTGTCCGCTGGGAACCATCCACCACCTGTTTTCACGCGGTCGAAAGAGCCTGAACCGCAAGCTGCGCCGCAACCGCTGGAAATGGCGCCCTTCCCGGAACGTCAAGTATGTGGTGCTCATGGTGGTGGTGGCGGCGGCCGCCCTGGGTGCCAACTGGGTGGGCTGGCTGGACCCCTTCTCTTTTCTCACCCGCTCCCTGGCCGTGGTCGTGCATCCTGTTTTGGGGGCGACGCTGGACGGCCTGATTCGGGTGCTGGACAGCCTGGGCTTCATGGCAGTGTCCGATTTCCTGCTGGACACGCTGCGGGGAACGGTTACCCCGTTCCAGAGCCGCTATTTCGTACACGCGTTTCTCATCGGCGGTCTCCTTTTTCTGGTGCTGTGGCTGAACCGGATCGAAACCCGCTTCTGGTGCCGCTACATCTGCCCGCTGGGGGCCCTGCTGGGCACTTGTGCCGTGCGCGCGCCACTGGTACTGGAAAAGGATGACGAAAAATGCACCCGCTGCAAGCTGTGCCTCAAGCACTGCCAGGGCGGCGACCAGCCCATCGCCGGCGAGAACTGGATTCCCAGCGAATGCCATTTCTGCTACAACTGCGTGGACGTCTGTCCCGAAGACGCGCTGGCGTTCCGTTTCCGCGGCCGCCCAACGGCGGTCCGGGAACGGGAATACCTGCCCGACGTCGACCGCCGCGTCGTCCTGGGCGGCCTGATGGGTGGTCTGTTCCTGGCGCCCCTGCAGTCCATCGGCGCCGAGAATCTGGAAAAAGGTGAGGCGGGGTATAAGATCTCCGACCGGCTGATTCGGCCGCCGGGTGCCGCGGCCGAACCGGAATTCCTGCGCAAATGCGTCAAGTGCGGGGCCTGCATGAAGGTCTGTCCCACCAACGCTTTGCACCCCGCCGGCTGGGAGGCGGGGTTCAGCGGCATGTGGACGCCCATGCTGGTGCCCAAGGTGGGATATTGCGATGATCGCTGCACGCTGTGCGGGCAGGTTTGCCCCACCGAGGCCATCCGCCAGGTGACACTCGACGAGAAACTGGGCCTGAACGGCCGGGAACCCATCAAGATCGGACTGGCCTATGTGGACCGCAACCGGTGTCTGCCCTGGGCCCAGGGCGTTCCCTGCATCGTGTGCGAGGAAGTCTGTCCCACGGTGAAGGGAGAAAAGGCCATCAAGCTCATCCCGGACACGGTGCGCACACCCAACGGCCGGATGGTGGACGTCCGCAAGCCGACCATTGATCAGGAATTCTGCATCGGCTGCGGCATTTGCGAGAACAAGTGCCCGGTCAAGGACAGCAGTGCCATCATCGTCACCTGTGTGGGTGAAACCCGTTCCCGGTACAACCGCATCAGCGTTTCCTCCGTGTGATTCATTCTATATTGTTGCTCTTTACCGGTTTATACGGTATGATGATGCCGTATGAAAAGCCTGAATTTTTTGCGCAGGATCCATCTCTTCCGGGACTTCACCGACGAGGAGTTGCGGGACATTGCCCCCATCCTCCAGGAGCGGGACTACCGTCGCGGGGAAATCGTCCTCCTGGCGGAGGAGACCTCAAAGTACATGTACATCGTCAAATACGGTGAGGTCAAGGTCGTTCAGAGCAGCAAGAACGGACGCGAAAACATCCTGGCCTTCCATCATTCGGGCGAGACGTTCGGCGAGTTGGCCTTGCTGGACGGCCAGACGAGCCCGGCGACGGTTGTGGCCAAGGAGGACTGCAAGGTCGTGGTTATCTCCAAGGAAGATTTTTACCGCGTTTTGCTGTTCAATCAGAAAGTGCTGCGCTGCCTCATCGAGATTCTTAGCCAGAAGCTGCGGGAATCGTGGAAAATCATCCAGGCCCTGAAATATACCGACGCCGAAACCCGGCTGAAATTCATTCTGATCAATCTGGCCCTTTCCGACGGCGTGCAAAAGCCGGAAGGGACCTGCATCAACACCAAGGTCACCCATCAGGATCTGGCGGAAATGGCGGGAACTTCCCGCGAGACCATCAGCCGGCTGATCTCCAAACTGCAGCAGCAACGTCTGCTGAAAGTGGACGCCCATCGCTTTACCCTGCTGGATGACCCGTACTGGAAGGATCGATAGGCATGTGCTCCGAAGACACTGCCTGGCGCCGACGACTGTTGAAGCTGAAGCATGACCTTGTCTCGCCGCTGACGACCATTCACGGGCAACTGGACCTGTTGTTGTTCAAGGAGAAGCAGTTGTCGCCCGAGAGCGGTGAACGGATCCGCAAGGCCATCCGGTCCTGTGATCAGATCATCGACCTGCTGGAAACGTTTGAAAAAGACGTCCGGGAAGAAGGATATGATGGCGGCATCCATCCTGATTGTTGAAGATGAGCCCAGCGTGCGGGAGATATTGTGCTGGCGGCTCTCGGAGGAGGGTTACCGTTGTGTAACGGTGCCCAGCGCCCGGGAAGCTCTCCAGGCGCTTGAAGGCGACGCCGGTTTCGAATTGATGATCAGTGATATCCGCATGCCCGGCATGAGCGGTGTGGATCTCCTCAAGTCGGTGCGGACCATGATGCAGGACATGGCGGTGGTGATGGTGACAGCCGTCTCCGATGTCAATACGGCCATCGAAACGCTGCGGTTGGGGGCATATGATTACATCACCAAACCCTTCAACCTGGATGAAGTCTGCATCGCCGTCGAGCGGGCCCTGGAGAAGCGCGAGCTGATCCTGCGGAACCGGGACTATCAGCTTCACCTCGAGGAAAAGGTGGAAGAGCAAACCCGCGAGTTGCGTGTGTTATATCTGGATGCTTTCAAATCGCTGGTCTCGGCGCTGGAAGCCAAGGATAAGTACACCGAGGGCCATTCGCGTCGGGTAACCATCTATGCCGTCCTTATCGCGCGCAAGATGGGGCTGGCTCCGGAAATCATCCACAAAATCCATCTGGCGGGTCTGATGCACGACATCGGCAAAATCGGCATTCCCGAAACCTTGCTGAACAAATCCGGCGCGCTGACCCCGGAAGAATACTCTTCCCTCAATCGGCACCCCATCATCAGTGCGCGGATTTTGCGACCGATTCTGCGGGATCCGGAAGTGCTTGATTTTGTGCGGCATCACCACGAAAATTTTGACGGAAGCGGGGGCCCGGAAGGTCTGGCGGGGGAGGAGATCCCCTTGGGCGCCCGGATTCTGGCGGTGGCGGACGCCTTCGATGCCATCACTTCCGACCGGCCCTATCGGGAAGCGGGGACCGTCCCTTTCGCCCTGGTAGAGATCACCCGAAATTCCGGAATCCAGTTCGATCCACAGGTGGTGGCGGCCTTTCGAGAATTCGTGGTGGAGTATTTTACCGGTGTGGAATATCTCCGGCCCGTGGTCATGCGTATCTTCCCGGAATTGCAGAGCAGTTCGCCTGATTTCGAACAGGTGCTCGCCCAGGAAAAGAGCTGACTCTGAATCCGCCGCCGGGCGGCTTGGTCCCGGCGGCATTTTTTTCCCGAGTCTGACGTCTGGGTTGGGTCTGACGGACGCACAAACGAAGATGCCCACCAGCCCCTCAGGTTCTCGGTCGGTGTTTTGCCTGAATTCCCCAGGAGGAACGACGCGGGCATGAACCAGCACCGATTCATCCGGCGCCGGATCGAACCGGAGCTCAGACAGAGCATCCGGCGCAGTCCCATCACCGCGTTGCTGGGGCCCCGCCGTATCGGCAAGACCACGCTTCTCAGGAAAATCTACCGTGAGTTCGCCGATGCGGTCCTCATCGACCTGGAGGACCGGCGAATGCTCCGCCTGATCCGGGAATCGCCCGAGATATTCCGTCAGTCGCATGTCGAACCCTATGACATTATCCTGCTGGATAACTTCCACCACGTCGCCCATGGCGGCCGTATTCTGCGCCTGATTCTGGAACGGCATCCCGACAAAAAGATTGTCCTCACCGGATCGCTGAGCCTGGAACGAACCGTGGGCGCGCTGGGGCTGGTTCGCCAGCAAATCGCCTCCCATGTCCTCATGCCTCTTTCGTTCGCCGAGCTGGTCCGCTGGCAGGATCCCCGCCTGGGTGATCGTTTGGATGAATGGGCGGTCCGTCTGGAGGAGGCCCGCTTCCATGACATATTGCCGGAAATCCCCGCTGATCTGAATCTGGCCCTCAAGCAGATCTTCGAACGTTATTTGGTGCAGGGCGGGTATCCTCAGCTTCATCAGCGTTCGGCGAACACCTCGCTGTGTGAGCAGCTGACGGCCATCCGCGGTTGCTTCCGGGGAAAAGTTCAGGGAGATCCGTCGCCCCCCAGCCGGGAAGACGAAGTGCTCTTCCTCCGTTTTCTGGCGGTCAATTCGGGCCGGGCGCTGAGCCCGGAGGAGATTGCCCGGGCTCTGCACTGTGACGGCCAACATGCTTTCGGACTCCTGCAGTATTGGGAAGCGGCGTTCGTGGTGCGGCGAATCCATCCCTTCGACAGGGATGTGCCGTCGGGAGTCGATAAAGTGTTGTTTACCGATCCGGGACTTCGCAGCGCCTGGCTGGACCGGTTCGCTCCCTATCAGGAGCGCCGGGACCGGGCCGCCCTGCTGGAGACGGGCGTGGCCGCCATTCTCACCGCCCGCGGCCTGAATCTGTCATATTGGCCGGCCGAGACGGATGGGATCAGTTTTGTCATGGACGACGGCCTGGAGCGAACTCCCATCGCCATGCTGGCGGGGCGGACCCCCGACTGTCCCGAGGAAGCCTTTCGTTCATTCGTGGAACGCTACGAGCCGCCGCGGCTGGTGATTCTCAACGCCTCCATCGCCGCCAGCCGGCGGATGGGATCATCCCGAATCTGCCTTCTCCCCTACTGGCTGATCTGACGGAACCGTACGGCGAAAATTCCCCATGAGTCGGGATTACAGATTGCCGGCCAGGACCTGCATCAGCAACGCCAGGTCGACGGCATCGATGACTCCATCCAGGTTCAAATCAGCATTTCCGGCAAAGATGATGGCCGCCCCGGCCAGGTAGTTGGCCAGATCCAGCGCGTCCTGGGCGTCGGTGTTGCCGTCGCCGTTAAGGTCGCCGCAGGTGCTCAGCAGCACGACCGTAATGTACTGGGCGAATTCCGACGTGTTGCCGTTCAGATCGGTGCACGTGGCAGTGACCAGGTCGCCGGGGACCAGCTGGCGGAAGCAGGTAAACTGCCAGCTGCCGCCGGTGGCCGGCACGGCCTGCCCCAGGAAGACGGCCCCTTCACCGTAACCGGACGGATCCGGCAGGGCCAGGAAGATTTCCACCACCGCCAGGGTCGGATCCGTATCGATATCGACGGTGCCGGACACGGCGGTGGTCCCGGCGCAGTAATCGGCGATGGTGATGACGGGATAATTCTCGTCCTGGTTGGCGCCGCTGTCCGGATCGTTCGGGTCGTTCACCGTCACCCCGTCATCATCCAGATCGATGCCCAGAATACCGTTGTCGTAAATGGCATTTTGGCTGATACGATTGCCGTCGGCGTTGGAGGGGGTGGAAGCGTGCTCCCAGACCGTGACCCCGTTCCGGCCGTTGTGGGCGATAGTGTTGGTCAACACCTGGTTATTCGGCGCGAATCCGCCGAAGTAGGCCGGTCCATACCGGCCGATGGCGACTCCGCAGAGGGTGTTGGGCAACGGGGTGAGATCCTGCTTTAAACCGATAATATTGCTCTGGACTATGTTGGAGTATGTGCTGATGACATCCTCGGGATACCCAACGATGGAGACTCCTTCGAAGTCGTTGCCGGAGATGAGGTTGTCACAGACCACATTGTCATGGGTCCCCTCCCCCAGGTAGACCCCGTCGTGGTCGTTGCCCAGGTCCACCAGACCGGTGATGTCGGTGCCGATGTAATTGCCCATCTCCACCCAATTGCCAAACACGTCGTTCCCGGCCAGCGACATGATAGAGACGCCCTCGGCGTAGTTGGCCGAGATCAGGTTCCCCCTCACGTGGTTATCCATGGCCACGCCGGGAGTATCGAAAGACCCGGCGATGGTCACCCCCGCCCAGAGGCTGGCCATGTTCCGGCCGTTGCCCTTGCGTATCGTCCCCGACGAATCGGTGCCAATGAAATTGGCCCAGATGATGTTGTTCGAGGTGGGATAGGGGGTCGCCTCGATGTGGATGCCGTCCTGCTCGAAGTTGTTGATGATGAGCCCCTGGATGGTGTTGTTGGGCGTCTTGATCCAGAAACCGTGGACGCCGCCTGCCGATATGCCGTCCAGTTCGATGAGCGGCACCGCCGTGGACGGGGGGCTCGCTCCCGGGTTCGATCCGGGTTGGGAGTAGCCATCGATGAGAACCCCGGCCGGGTCGGTCAGGGGGGGCAGTTGGGACAGGGGGAAGATGATGTATGGAGGCGCCGGGATCATGAAAACGATCGTGTCCGCTCCCGGCGCAGCATTGGCCTGATTGAGGGCGTCGCGCAGGCTGCCCACGCCGCTGTCATTGGTGTTGCTGACCAGAAACACGGCGGCATCGGCCGTCATGCCCAATGCCAGGATGGCCACGACGAAAAGAAGACTGAAGAAGCAAGATTTCCCCACATTACCCTCCTCGGTCGACATCCCGCGGATATCTCCCTTTCAGTAAAAATTTCGAAAACGAAAAAAGTGAATTGCCTGTATTGTAGCACATCGTCTCCCATGATGGGAATTTTTTTGAAGGGCCGGCACCGGCGTCCACCGGTGGTCATCATCGTTGCATGTTCCGCCCGGGTACGTTATAATCAGCCCATTCCGCATCCCATCTGCCAGAAAAGGAACGAGGACATGGCGACAACACGTAAATGGTGTCTGATCATCGGTCTGGTGCTTCTCGTTACGGCGAGCGGCCTGGCCCGCATCAAGCTGGTGGCCTTGCCCGAACGGGAGGCCGCCATCATCCGCCTGGACAATCCGCAGGCGACCCTCATCGAAGAGGAACGGGTGCTGACGCTGCAGCAGGGCGTCAATCCGGTGGATTTCTCGTGGAACGGCGTCAACATCGACGCCGACTCTATCCGCCTGGCCCTGCTGTCCCATCCCGGCCAGGTGCGGCTGCTCAACGTCAGCTATCCTCCCGGCGAGGCGGCCCTGGTCTGGGAGATCGCCTGCGACGCCGCCTGCGAGGAGCGGGTGCGCATCAGCTACCTGCTGCTGGGCATCGACTGCCTGGTCACCTATACCGCCGTGGCCGACCGGGCGGAGACGCAGGTCGGCCTGAAGAGCTTCCTGGTGCTGCGCAACTTCTCCGGTGAGGACTTCGAGCGGGCCCGGGTGATGCTCGGCTACGGCGAGGCGTTTGAGGAAGGGATTCGCCATGAGGCCACCCAGCAGCTCCTTTTTCTGCAGTTGCCCCGGGTGCCTGTCACCAAGATCTGGACGTTCGACGCGGCCCGCCTGCCATGGGACCCGGCCAAACTGGACAACCGGAACGTGGGCATTCCGGTGAGTTACCGCCTGGTGAACAGCCGCCAGACGCCCGGGCTGGGGCAAAACGCCCTGCGGGGCGGCAAGGTGCGCCTGTTTCAGGCCGACGGCCACGGCGGCACCATCTTCCTGGGTGAGGACATCACCCCGCTGGTGCCAGTGGGCGAAAAAACCGAGCTCTACATCGGCGACAGCCGTGACATCGTGGTGACCCAGCGCCGCATGAAGGAGGAGCAGGTCAACATCCGCCGCAACCAGGACAACCGCATCGTGCTCTTCGACACCGAGGAGGTCATCACCGCCGTCATCGAGAACTTCAAGGACACGCCGGCGGTGCTCACCATGGTGCAGCATATCGAGGGGCAGTGGGAGATGCTGTCCTGCAACATGGAGTACACGCGGCGGGACGTATCCACCCTGGAATTCGAGATCCAGCTGCCGGCGCGGGGTCAGCGGGAGCTGACCATGACCTTCCGCCGGCAGAACCTGCGACCGGACCGGACCATCGATCCGCGCCGCATCCAGTGACCGGGAGGCCGACATGAACACAAACAGCACCACCATCCTTCGCATGATCAGCCTGCTGGCCCTGGCCGGTGTTTTGACGGTCTGGTGCCTCCCCAAGGTGGACCTGGTGACCCTACCCAAGCGGGATACGGTCCAGGTGACCATTTACAATTCGGCCGACCTGACCCTGGTCCGCGACCAGCGGGCCCTGACCCTGGCGGAGGGGCTCAACGAGTTGCAGTTCTCGTGGGCCAACACCCTCATCGATCCCACCAGCCTGGAGATGCTGCCCCGGTCCCAGGCGGACCGCATCGACATCCAGGCCCTCGTCTTTCCGCCGCGCGTCAGGAACCTGGGGCTGTGGCGGATCCAGAGCGGCGTTGGCGGCAAGGTCCCCATGGAGATCACCTACCTGACCAGCGGCCTCTCGTGGCGAGCCTTTTACATGGGCACCCTCACTGCCGACGAGAAGACCATGCGGCTGCAGGGCTATGTCCGGGTGACCAACGCCAGCGGTGAGGACTACGAGAACGCCCAGGTCCGCCTCATCGTCGGCCAGGTGCACCTGCTGGACGAGATCGCTGAACTGGCGCGGCGCGATCCGCCCTACGGCCGGCCGGTGACAAGAGGTCCTGAAATCGTGGCCGAAGTGGAAACCGAGAGCATCAAGATGCGCCAGGCCAAGGAAGTCATGATGGCGCCATCGGCGGCGGCCGGGCGGCCCAAGGAGATCGTCAAGGAAGGCCTGAGCGAGTACTTCCTGTACACCATCGAAGGGACGGAGACCATCCCCCACGGCTGGTCCAAGCGGCTGCCCAGCTTCGAGGCCGGGGCGGTGCCGGTGGTGAATCTGTACAAGTTCGAGGAGGAACGCTACGGTTCCGCGGTGGTCCGCTTTCTCAGCTTCCGCAACGACGCGGCCCACCAGCTGGGTGATACGCCCATCCCCGGCGGAACCCTCAAAGTCTATCGCCGGGTGGACGAGGCCGGACACCTGAGTTACGAGGGGCAGTCGGCCTTCAAGTACATTCCCGTGGGTGAGGATGTGGAACTCAACCTTGGTCCTGTGGCCGACGTGGTGGTGGAGACGGACCTGATGGATTTTCGCACCGACAATTTTCTCTTTGACCGCAAGGGGAACATCGCCGGCTGGGACGAGTTCCGCGAATACCGTGTCCGGGTCAAGAACACGCGCGCCCTGGACGTAAAAGTGGAGATCCGCCGCAACATCCCGGCCGCCGACTGGGAGCTGAGTCGCCAGGACCAGGTGGGCGAGTATGAAAAGGTGGATCTCGATACGGTCAAATTCACCCTGGCCTTGAAACCGCAGTCCAGCGCCGAGTTTCGTTACACGCTTATTACCCGCCACGGTACCCGGGCTGACTGACGGAGCGGCGGGTTCTGGAATGCGCCGGCTCGACGGCGCTTTGTTTTAGAGGGCCGTCGACGCAAAGGCGGGAAGGCGCATTTACGGTATACCCTTAGTATGAATCATCGTCCGCGTCCGCCCTCCGGCAGAAGGCGTCTGCGGACGCGGGAGTACCCCGGGTTTGCCCTGTCCTCCAACGCTCAGAGAGCGAAGGGAGACGAACCCGGGAGGAGGATTTGTCGCCCCGGGACATATTGGCTGGAAATCAGCAGTGGGCAACCTCTTTCCCCGCCTTCATCCACCTTCGCTCCGCTGGGCGGAGCTATGGGAACAGGTCTGGGGCGGGGGAAGGGGAGACGTCGCTCGTCCCTGCCGGGAAGTCCGTGTCGCCCTACCCAGGGCCGATGTCCCCCTCGGCAGCAGGAGGCCATCGTTCCCAATATCTTTTTTACCATCAGGGAACTGGAAATAGACCTTTGTTACAGTTATTGATTGTCACGCCCAAGAGATGATCATATTATCAATCGGACGAGCCGTCAGGAACGTGTTCCCCATCATGACCATGAAGGAGTGGATTCATGAGAGGTTTGATTCTGTTTTTTGTGGTGTGTTTGTTGCCCTGGCTGTTTGGCGTGGAAATCGCGCCGGCCAAGGGAGATCTGAATGAAGACAGGCTCGTGGATGCCGTGGACACCGTCTGGCTGGCCAATTACCAGGTGGGCAACCTGGGGCCGCTGAATGAGGCGGGGGAATGTTACGTCTGGGACAGCATCGTCGGCGTGCTGCGTTACGTGCCGGGGGGGGTGTACACCCAGGGGTACGGGCCGGGTGATCCGTGCATTGAATCCGATGAGACGCCCTTCACCCATACGCTGACGGCGAATCTGGCGGTGATGCGGACGGAGGTGACGCGGCGGATGTGGGCGGCGCTCAGGGCGCGGCAGGCGACGTTGCCGGCC
>JAFGRT010000177.1 GCA_016935015.1 Acidobacteriota bacterium
CGTTTCGAAGAGGTGTTCATCCCGAGCAAAACGCCCTGCTTCCTCCCCCTGACCAACAACATCGTCAAGCAGGTCCCCGCGGCGTCGCTGCAGGGCCTGGCCGTGCACGAACCGTCGGGCGATGTGCTGGGCACCTTCGCTGGCACGTACGAATACACCCGCACCGGCGTCCGGGCTTACACCCTCACCTGTTTTCAGTATGAACGGCCCGACGGGCGGTTGCAGCGCTCCGGCACCGATCTGCTGCTGGACCGTTTCGTGGTGGGCTGGGACAACCTGCGCGATCGCCCGTTCCTCATCCTGCGGCCTAAATAATCCGTCCGTCGCTTCATCACTGCCCGGATTATCCGTAGCATTGCGGAACGATCATCATGTGCAAGTGGATCTACTGAAAATAGAACGCGGCGCCCACGGTACCGGAGCGCCGTTGTCAGACGAGCCGCACCACCGCAAATCCGCGTCAGTCTGGCGCAGGCGGCACTCGTCGCCGACTGTTGCCGGAAGGCGGTTGTACTCCTGGGATTCGAAAAATCCTGGGCCGCAAACCAGTGTCCCGATCTATCCGGCACCCCGGTGCACGTTCATCCAGCCGCTCCGCGGCACCGGCCGATAATCGACACCCCGGCGAAATCTCTCCGGCCCGCCCATGCATCAAAGCAGTATCATCAATCGGGAGGCAACTCATGTTAGTCAAAGATCTGCTGGAGATCAAAGGAAGAACCGTGTACACCACCAAGGCCACGGATACATTACGCCAGGCGGTGAACAAGATGGTCCGCCATAACGTCGGTTCCCTGCTGGTGGTGGACGATCAGGCACGGGTCATCGGCATCATCACCGAACGGGACGTGCTGTGCAAATGCGTCCACGAAGGGAAAAATCCCGATCAGGAACACGTCCAAAAACATTTCACCGCCACCCTGCTGATTATCACACCTGGGGAAGATGTCGGTTCGGCCATGGATGTCATGACCCGCAACCGCATCCGCCACCTGCCGGTGGTGGAGGCCGATTCGCTGGAAGGCATCATCTCCATCGGCGATGTGGTCAAGGCCCAGCTGCATGAATATCATACCGAAAACCGCTATCTGAAGGATTACATCACCGCCAAGTACCCCGGCTAACCGCCTGGCGCTACTGGCAGCGGCGGTATTTTTGAAGGGTGGGTCCGGCAAGCGAACCGCCCCGATGCAGAAGTGTTCCGTCGGTTTCTGAACGACCTGGCTTGATGCAATCTTGCAATGCGGTTCGAGTCCGGCTAGAATGCGGGTGCGCGAGATACCGGTACTCCTGCTGAAACGGCTCCGAACCAGACGGAAACGAAGCGGTATGGACCCAACCCCCAACAGAACCCCCGCCGACCGCCCGCAACGAACACCCACCCTGTGGGAGTCCCTGCTGCCCCTGGTGGCCATCGCCCTGCTCATGGGCGTGGGTTACGGCATCTACCAGCTCCCGGGCGAGGTGCTGCTCATCGCCGCCTCGGCGGTCGCCGGTGTCATCGCCTGGCGGCTGGGCTACAGTTACCGCGAGATCGAGACCGGCATCATCGAAAGCATGATGAAGGCCATGCCGGCCATGCTCATCGTCATTATCGTCGGCGCCCTCATCGGCTCGTGGATCGCCGCCGGCACGATCCCGTGGCTGATCTATTACGGCCTGCAGCTCATCGCGCCCCACTATTTCCTGCTCACGGCTTGCGTGGTGTGCAGTATCGTTTCGCTGGTCACCGGCACATCCTGGGGCACGGTGGGCACCGTCGGCGTGGCCTTCATGGGCATCGCCCACGGGTTGCAGATTCCCCTGGAGCAGGCCGCCGGCGCCATCGTGGCCGGGGCCTATTTCGGGGACAAGATCTCCCCTTTTTCCGACACCACCAACCTGGCACCGGTGGCGGCCAAGAGCAACCTCTTCGACCATATCCGTCATCTGCTGTGGACGACTCTGCCGGCCTGGGTGCTGGGACTGGTGGTCTACCTGATCCTGGGTCTGGCCATCCCCCGCTCGTCCACGGCGTCCCTCGAGCAGATGGGCCTTATCCTCACCACCATTGAGAACCATTTTCATTTTCACTGGCTGGTGTTCTTGCCCCTGGTCATCACGTTATACGCGGCGGTCCGGAAACGGCCGGTCATCCCCTTCATGCTGCTGTCGGTCCTGGTAGCGGTTCTGCTGGCCCTGTTCGTACAGGGCGCTGCCCTGCAGCCGGCGGTGGCTTCGGTGCTGTCCGGTCATTCCGCCACGACGGGACAACCCATGGTAGACCGCCTGCTGAACCGCGGCGGCATGCTGGAAATGATGGATATCACCCTCCTCGCCCTCTGCGCCTTCGCCTTCGGCGGCATCATCCGGCGGGCCGGCATGCTGGACGTGCTGCTGGATCGTCTGCTGCGCGTCGCCCGCACCACCGGTGCCCTCATTACCGCCACCGTCTTCTCCTGCTTTACGGTGGCGTTGCTCACCGGCAGCTCCTTCCTGTCCATCCTGATCCCGGGCGAACTTTTCGCGCCGGCCTATCGCACGCGGAACCTGGCTGCCAAAAACCTGTCGCGCACCACCGAAGACAGCGGCACGGTTGTCATGCCCCTCATCCCGTGGAGCATCGCCGGCGTGTTCATGGCCGGCACCCTGGGTGTGCCGACCCTGGCCTATGCCAAGTGGGCGATCATGTGCTATACCGGTTTTTTGTTTGCCCTTCTCTACGGCTTCACTGGCATCGGCATCGCCCCACGGATCCGCGATGACGAGACCATTGCCGGCAGCTGACCGCGCATTTCATTCAATATGCAAACATTCAGAAGAAAAAGCGCTGTTCGCGACGCCGGATGAGCAGCCATAAAAAGAAGGGGCCGCCCAGCAGGGCAGTGATGATTCCCACGGGGATCTCCACCGGCGCGACGACGGTGCGGGCCAGTCCGTCACAGGCCGTCAGGAACGCTCCGCCGCCGAACACGACGGCCCAGACCAGCCGTCGATGATCCAGGCCCAGCAACAGGCGTAGCATGTGCGGCACCATCATACCCACGAACCCGATGGGTCCGCAAAAGGAAACCACCGCCGCCGTGAGCAGGGAAACAGCGAAAAACATGACATAGCGGGTACGCCGCACGTGGACGCCACGAGTGAGGGCCAGTTCGTCACCTGTCAGCAGCAGGTTCAAATCAGGGCAGAACCACCACACCACGGCCAGGCAAGGCACGACCACAACCAGCAGTTGCAGGGGTCGGACGTAGCCGACCATGTCCAGGTTGCCCATCAACCAGCGCACCAGTTGGAAAGATCCGGCAAAATCGCTCAGGTACTGCACCACCAGGATGGCCGCCGAGAAGAAAAAGCTCATGGCCACGCCGGCCAGCAACATGGCCTCGGTGGAAAATTCCCGCCGCAGGGAGGTCAGGAAATAGATGAGGAAAATGGCCAACGCGGCTGTACCGAAGGCGCACAGGGTGACACCGGAGAGACCGAGAAACGTGAACATCAGTCCAGCCTTGACCGCCAGGGCGGCGCCGAAGGATGCACCGCTGGAAACACCGAGGGTGAATGGGGTGGCCAGGGAGTTGCGAAAGATGGCCTGAAACACCATGCCGGCCACGCCCAGCGCCGCCCCCACCAGAAAACCGGTGAGGACCCGCGGGATGCGAATCTGCCAGAAGATCTTACCGGCGGGCGAGTCGCCGAAGCCGGGCGCAAACAGTCCGGCGGGCGAGATCCAGCTGCTTCCGGCCAGGGTCATCGCCAGGGGCACGGCCAAGGAGACAACCAGCAGCAGCATGAAAAGGAAACCGGCGCGGGAAGGACGGCTCATGGCTCCTCCACCGGCAGGTAAACACGCAATGGCGACCCACGGCCGTGGAGGTCGTAGCGGCCGAAGGGAACGGCAAACAGCGTCGCCAGCATGTTTTCCGCCAGCATTTGCTCCGGTGTGCCCCAGAAAAGCACCCGCCCGGCTTTCAGGCACAGCACGCGGTGGGCCAGCTGCAGCGCCGGATTGATCTCATGGGAAACCATCAACATGGTCTTCCTCTGTTCGCGGTTCAATAACCGCAGCAATCGGAAGATTTCCCGGGCGTGGTGTGGATCCAGAAAGGTTGTAGGTTCGTCCAGCACCACCATGTCCGTATCCTGGACCATGGCTGCGGCGATATAGATTTTCTGACGCTCGCCACCGCTGAGGGTGTCCAAATAGCGTTCTCCGAACGCCGCCATGCCAATCACCGCCAGCGCCTCTTTCACAAGCCGCTCGTCGACGGAACTCGTCTGCCGAAAAGGCCCCTGATAGGGATAGCGGCTCATCAGAAGAAACTCCGCCACCCGGTAGGGCGGCACGTAGCCCTTGGCCTGGGGCACATAGGCGGCGATGGTGGCCAGGCGCCGATGGGAGATCCGGTCCAGCGACTGCCCCTGGAGGCGGATGCGGCCGGCCTGCAGCGGCAGGATGCGGTGGATATGGCGAATCAGGGATGTCTTGCCGGCACCGTTGGGCCCCAGGATGGCCAGAAATTCTCCCGGGCGCACGGAGAACGAGACATCGGTCAGCACGTCCTGGCCGGCCGGCCGGTAAAACAGATGGTTCACATCGAGGAGGACGTCGTTCATGCGTTATTCCCGATCGGGCGGCGATCCGGTCTCCGGAGCCTCTGCCGTTCCGAACAGACACTGCTGAATCCGTTCCACGGCCGCTGGGATACGCGGACCGGGAATGGTCAGGGCGGCATCATCCAGAATGTATATCCGGCCCGCGTGAACGGCCCGCACCTGCCGCAAACGCAGCCAGTCGGCCTTGAGTCGGCGGCGCTGCTCGACCGTCAAACCGACCCCCGACCAGAACTCGATGATGACCTCGGGATTCATAGTGGCGATCCCCTCCAGGGAAAGGTCGGGGTAGCGAATGTCGGTGGGGCAGGCGTTGCGGCCGCCGGCCAGCGCCAGCAGCTCGCTCAGAAAGGTGCGGTGGCCGGCGGCATAGATGTTGCCCAGCTCGGCGGCGTCCCGCCCTACCACCATCAGGACCGCCGGCGGGTCGGTCACTGGCGCCTGGCGGGCGACCCGGTCCAGTTGCGCCTGAAACCGCCGGGCCAAACGTTCGCCCCGCGCCGGGTCACCCAGGGCGGCGGCGATGGTCACCATGGCCGTACGGGTGTCGGCAATGCGGTAGACAGGCACTTCCAGGCTAGCGATGCCCAGACGCGCCAGCTGCTCGCCTACCGGCCGTTCCTCGGGCACCAGCAGGACCAGGTCCGGTTGCAGGGCCACGATCCGCTCCAGGTTCGGATTCAGCAGACCGCCGACGGTTGGTTTGTGCGTCGCGGCCGGCGGATAGCGGCAGAAATCCGTCACACCGACCACCCGTTCGCCGAAATCCAGCTCGAAACAGATCTCGGTGAGGGCCGGTGCCAGCGGAATGATCCGCTGCGGCGCTTCCTGCGCCGCCGTGGGCCATCCGCCGACACACACCGCCAGCAGCAGCCCACACAGAATCCTGCACAATGTGCTCATCACCACACTCTCGATTGCATCGCGGCCGGTCTCAGTTCCATCTGGCCCGGATCCCGCCGCAGGCGGTGAAACCGGCCACGCCATAGCCGTAAATCTCTTCGCTGTCGTCGTCCAAAATATTGGTAAACTTGCCGTACAGCTCCAGCGTATCGCTCAACCGCCAGGTCACCAACAGGTTCAGATGCAGCACCGGATCCAGACGAATCCGGACCGCCGGCCAGGCGGAAAGGTCCAGATCGTCCCGGGCGCCCCGCAACCGGAGTTCGCCCAGCAGGCTGAGACGGCTCTCCGGCCGGAATTCGGCGCTGCCCGTGAACGTATGCCGGGCCCGTCGCAGCAGTTCTTCCCCCGTATCCCTGTCCTCGCTGTGCAGGAAGGTGTAGGCGGCCGACGCCCGGAATTCGGGCCGAGGGATCCATTTCCCCTGGATCTCCAGGCCGCTGGTTTCGGCGGAATTCAAATTCTCATAGCCATCGCCGAAGATGATCAGCCCACTAAATCGATTGTAGAAACCGGTCACACTGCCCCACACGGTCCGGTGGAAGAAGTAGCGGTCCACGCCGCCGTCCACGGACCAGCTGCGTTCTGGCTGCAGTGCCTCGTTCCCGACATTGCCCCAGGCCGACGGCGGGGCATACAGCTGGTACAGGGAGGGCGCCTTGAAGGCCGTGCCCCAGCTGGCGTGAAACCGGGTATCTCCATCATTCAAAAGGAAAACCGGCGCCACGGTGCCGTTCCAGTCGGTACCGAAGCGGTCGTGGTGATCAAAGCGTACGCCCCCCGTCAGGAAGAATCGTTCCTGCAGCTGGAACTGGTCCTGCAGAAAAAAGGAATGGACATCGGCATGCTGGTCGGGAAACAGCGATTCAAACGGTCCCCACATGCTCTCGGACCGGTAGGTGGAATGGCCCTGCTCCCGCTGGTACTCGTAGCCAGCCAATAGGATGTTCCGCTCGTCGGGCACGAACTGATGCTGCCAGGCCAGCTTGCGGCTGATCCCCTTGTAGAGCCCCTCGCTCGCGTCATCCGGATGGTCGTCGTCGACGGGATTGCCGTAGGTGCGATCCGTGTCGGCATACGTGAGGAGCAGGCTCTGCTGCCAGCGACCGGAGCCGTGGTGGTGCGACAGTTTCAGGCTGGAATTCAGCTGGGCCAGCTCACCGGTGTAGTTGACGTCGTCGCCCAGCGGCCCGCCGGACGTGTCCATCTCGTTGAAGGCGTCGACATAGCGAAGCGTCAGGGAAGCCTCCAGATTTTTGGAGAACGCATATCGCAGACGACCATCGACGGTGGTGTTCCGCCAGGCGTCGGCCTCGGTGTTGCCGTAACGCTCACCGGCCGAGGAGAAGCCGTCGGAGCTGGAGCGGGAGGCAGCCAGGGAGTACTGCCAGTCGTTTTCACCACCGCAGATTCCACCGGCGATTCGCCATGTGCCGTACGAGCCGCCCTCGGCCGATCCATTCAGCTGCAGGCCGTTCTCGCCGCGCCGGGTGATGATGTGGATGATGCCGCCCATGGCATCGGAGCCGTAAAGGGTGCTCAGGGGTCCGCGGATGATCTCGATGCGTTCCACGTTATCCAGGGTCAGGTTGCCCAGATCAAACCCGCGGCTGGGACTCATCACATCGTTCAGCTCCACGCCGTCGATCATCACCAGGGCATGCTCCGAATTGGCGCCGCGGATGAAGACCGACGTCGTGCCGCCGAACGATCCGTTCTGCTGCAATTGGAGGCCGGGTGTACCGGCAATGGCTTCAGCCACCGACTGAAAGCCGTGGCGCTGGAGGTCATCCCGGCCGATGACGGTGACGGAATGACCGATGGTTCGCAACTCCGTTTCGTTGCGCGTGGCCGTGACCACGATTTCGCTCTCGATGTGGATGGGGGGGGCCTCCGGCGCCGGCACGGTATCCTCTTCACCCGCTCCATACGCCAATCCGGCCAGACTGCACAGCAAAAAAAGGGAAAACAAATGCTTCATGATGACTCCTATTCACAAAAATGAATAGGATTCTCAGGGGGGAGTGAAACAAAATGTCGGAGGAATACGGAACATCCGGTATTCACTGACCTTCTCCACCGCGAAGAATCCAGTGGTTCGGATTTACAGGCAGGTCTTCTGGCTTCCGGATCGTCCTACTGGCTGCCCCTTCCCACTTTCGTCACGAAAGCAGTGGTTGCGACAGATTTCGTCCCCGGTCACAGCGGCGGGCCCGCGGCGGATTTTCACCGCCTTCCCTATCAAGCCTGACGGCACCTGTAAATCAAAGACCTGTCATGATTCTAGGCTGACCCGGCGACGGATGTCAAGCACAGTTTGGACTGCGACCGTGCGGCGCCGGAAGGCCGGCGCCACGGCGACGGCGATTAGTCCACTGGCGACCACTCGGCAAGGGTGTCGGAAGCCACCCGGCAACGGCTCGTGGTCTTTTGCTGGGTAAAACCGTTGTAACTCCATTCGAGATATTCACTGAACCCACCACAGCGGGTGGTGATGACAAATCGTCCATCGAGCACCCCGAAGCCCTCGGCGCGGTCGGCCGGCAGCGGCTTGTCGCCGTGGTTGGCATCCACCGGAATCCAGCCGTAGCCGGGCAGATAGATTTCGCCCCAGCGGTGGAACACCCAGTCCAGCGAGGCATCATCACCCCGAATGACCAGGGCGCCCACGTAGCGGGCCGGGATGCCCACCGCCCGGCACAGGGCGATGTAGCTGAAGGTGTACTCGGAGCAGGAACCGTCGCCCCGCTGCAGCACGATGGGCGCCGTTTCCCAGCCGCCGGTCCGCTGGTATTCCAGGGTCTCGATCACAAAGTTATACAATTTACGGGCTTTCCAGTAGAGATTCTGCTCTCCGCCCACCACCTTGTCCACCACGGTACGGAGGTACGGGTTGTGGATGTCATACTTGATGGAATCAGCCAGATACAGCTGCCGGATCTCCTCGGGAATCTCCTCGGCGGAACGCACCTTGTCGGGATGGACCTTCCAGCGCATGTCGCGCAGTTCCACCTCTGCCTCCCAGGCATAGCGGCGCGATTCACCGGCCGGCAGGTCGCGGTACCGGAAATTGGCCACTCGCTGGCCCCATTTGTCGGTGGCGATCTCCGTGGGCTCCAGGGAGTATTGCAACGGCCCCACGAACCGCTGGGCCGGACTTTCCTCCGGCAGGGCAAAGCTGACCAGGCCTTCGAGGACCTGTCCTTCACCCCGG
Organism: Acidobacteriota bacterium; assembly: GCA_016935015.1. GTDB lineage: Bacteria > Acidobacteriota > JAAYUB01 > JAAYUB01 > JAAYUB01 > JAFGRT01. Next base: position 8,711 of record JAFGRT010000177.1, read on the forward strand.
GTGCGCACCTCGGTGGTCACGCGCAGATGGTGCCGATGGGCCTCGCCCAGCACATAAGGTGTCTCGTCATCCGTTCGCAGCCGGTACAGCTTTCGATGCTCATAGTCGGCACACCACAGATCCCGGCCGTCCCAGGCCAGGCCCCAGACATAGGGCCCCGGTGCCGCCAGGTCGTACAGCACTTCCCCCGATTCGCGGTGAACCAGGTAAATGCGGTCCCGGCCGCGATCGCCCAGCCACAGGTACTCCCCGTCGAGGGTGATGCCCGTCGGATTCAGATGCGGCGCCGTGAATTCGGCCAGGACGGTGCCATCCACCGGATCCACCCGGATGAGTTTATCCCGGCGATCATCCAGGATCCAGAGAGCGCCGTCGTCCCAGCAGAGACCCATGGGCCAGGCCACAGGACTGACCAGCGTCCGCAGCACTTGGCCCGTTTGGGGGTCCACCTGGAAAATCTGGCCGGTGCAGTCGTCACCGGTGCAGATATCGGAGATCCACAACGCCGCGCCGTCCCAGGCGATGCCGGTGGGGAAGAAGCCGGGCGTCGGCAGTTTCCGGATCACGGCACCGGTGGCCGGATCCAGGGCGTATACCTCCTGCAGATGCCGGTCCAGCAGCCAGAGGTTACCGTCACCCCACACCAGGCCGGTGGGACAGGGGCCGGGTGTGCCCATCTCCTGGAGCACCGCCCCGAATTCCGCCCATCCGAACGGAGTGAGCAGGATACACAGAATACCCGCCATCATACTCATATGAATGCGATTCATGCCAATCACCTCCCTGGATAATCCACGCCGCGCCGCGGGGCGCCTTCCGTTGCCGGAAACGTTATCTTACATCAAGGCCGGCCCGGGCTGCAAATGGCGAAAACGTAGAAACCGAAAAAGAATTATCTGCCCACCAGTGAAAAGGATTTGTCAGCGTTTGCATCTTTTCCTATAATTGATTGTATCTGTGTGACTCTTCGGACAATCGAGATGGAAGAAAAGCAACTGGGCAAATACAGGCTGGAGCGGGTTATCGGCCGGGGCGCCATGGGTGTCATCTACCAGGCCTTTGACACCTCCCTGCAACGGCAGGTGGCCATCAAAACCATGACCGGCGAGCTCACCAACGATCCGGAACTGCGCAAGCGGTTCTACCGCGAAGCGAGGTCGGCGGGCAATCTCCGACATCCCAACATCATCACCATTTTCGACATGGGTGAAGACGGCGGTTCGCCCTACATCGTCATGGAGCTGCTCAGGGGTACCGACCTGAGCTCTCTCATGAAACGGGACAAGACCTGGCCTTTTCCCCGCCTACTGGTCATTGCCATCCAGGTGGCCAAGGGGCTCCATTACGCCCACCAGCAGGGCGTGGTTCACCGCGACATCAAGCCGGCCAATGTGTTCATCTGCGACGAAGGCATCGTCAAGATCCTCGATTTCGGCGTGGCCCATGTCCTGACATCCACTCTTACGCAGGCCGGTAAACTGCTGGGCTCACTGGGCTACATGGCCCCCGAGCAGGTTATGGGCCAGAAGGTGGACGGCCGGTCCGACCAATACGCCTTCGGGGTCATTCTGTATGAAATGATTTCCGGGGTGAAGCCCTTCGTGGAGAAAGACATCACCACCACCATCCAGGCCATCCTCAAAAATCCCCCGGTTCCCATCCGGACGCTGCGGGCCAACTGCCCGGAGAATCTGGCCGACATCATCATGCGCTGCCTGGCCAAAACCCGGGAGGAACGCTACGCCGACCTGGGCAAACTCGCCAAGGATCTCATGAAAGTGTACGAGGAGATCTCCACCAGCCAGGAGGACGACCAGCTGGCCATGGCGGCCGACGTACTGGAACCGGTCACCGGAACCTTGGCGGTCCGTCCCACCGAGAGCGATACATCTCCACTGCTCACCATTGATGAACTGCTGACCAAGAGCCGCACCATGTCCACCCGCGGCAATCTCAGCGAAGCCTACACTCTCATGAAGAGCCATTACAAGCTGTTCCAGAACGACCCGGAGTATCTGACATTCCTGCGCCAGCTCCGCCAGGAGAAGGAGCAGTTCGACAAAAAGGCCCTCTTCCACAAGCATTACCAGGACGCCATGAAACTGGTGACTGAAGAAAATTTCACCCTCGCCCGGCTCGAGTTGGAGACCATGCTCCGGATCGACGGCGCCTCGCCCTTGATCAGCCAGCTGGAGGAGCAGATTTCCGAAAGGGAGCTGGTCTGGGAAATCCACGAGTGGTACGAGGAGGGGGAAAAGCTGGCTGCGGCGGAAAAATGGCGCAAACTGGAAAAACACCTGGAAAAGGGGTTGGAAAAATATCAGAAATCACCGGAGTTCGGCGCCAAGTCAACCGCGCTGAACAAGAAACTGGAGAAGGCGGAGGTGGACAAGGCTCTCAGCGAAATTGAGTCACTGGAGAAGAAAAAGAAATGGGCCCAGGCCGCCGAGGTTCTGCGCCCCTACTTGCGGCGTTTTCCCAAAAACCGGGATCTGGTGGAAAAATACAATGACGTGATGAGCCGGAAGATGGAAAGCGACCGCGAAGAGACCCTGCGCGGCTTTATCCAGGAACAGTTGATGATCGCCGATACTCTGCTGAAATCGAGGCACCTGGACCAGGCCAAGAAATACATGGTGGTTCTGCTGGAAAAATTCCCGGGCACCATCGAATTCGAAGAAAAGCTCATGGAGGTCGAAAATTCGCTGGAACACGAGCGTTCCCTGGAGGAAATCCGCGGCAGTCTCAAGGATGAGGACATCAGCCGTGCCGAAAACTTGTATGATCTTTTTATCCAGGCCTATCCGAAAGACACCCAGCTGAATATCCTCCGCCAGGAGCTCGATCACCTGCGGATGAGCCTGGACGGGGAAGCCACGGATGGTGACGTCGAATCGCGCCTGGCCCACGCCATCCGCCTGGCCGACAAGGGGGCGTACGACCGGGCCCTGGAGGTCGTCCGCAAGCTGATGGCGGAAGTGCCGGATCACACCGCCCTGTACACCAATTTCCTGACCATCAAGACGCGTCAGGAAACAGAAAGACGAGAGCAGCTGCTTCTGGGGGTTCGGGCCATTCATGACCTGGAGAAAGACGGCCAACTCTTCCGCGCTTTTGATAAATCTCGCCAGCTGAAGGAGAATTTTCCCGAAGAGGACACCATCCATACCCTCCACCAGGCCCTGAAGAACCGCTACGTCCAGCAACAGGCCGAAAAAATCGAACAGGCCATGACCGCCGGCAATCTCCAGGAAGCCATTGCCATGCTGGATTCCAATATCAATCTATTGCCCGACGAGTCACGATTCAGGAAACTGAAGAAAAACCTGAACCTGGAAAACAAGAAAGAGGATCTGCTCAAGGATGAGATCCATAAGGCCGAAAGGGCCGTGCGCGAAAACCGTATCGATGAAGCCATCGAAATCGTCAATGCCCTGATTCCACAACATCCCGAAAACGAATTTCTCAAGGGATTTCTCAAAGATCTCATTTACAAGAAAACCCGATCGGTGTGAGGATTGGCTCTTCCACCGCCGGATTCGGCGCGTCCCCGGGCGCCCAGGAGGCGGAGAGCCGAATTCCCTTGGATTTGGACGGGCCAGGCATTATGATGATGTGTTCGCCGAAAGGGGACGCCACGGCGGTGATCGGCGGTTTCAGCGATGATGAACAGAAAAAACGCCACCATCCACGAATTGCAGGCGCTCTTTCATCAGAATGCACGCGCCTATCTGTCCACGCCGGAATGGCGGGGCGTGCGTCATGCCGAAGAGTTGGCCCAAAAGTGCCTGCTGGCCGGCGGACCGGCGGACGATGATGCCGCCGCCCGTCACGCTCTGGGTATCGCCGTCACCCTTTCGGAACTCAAAGTGGACCGACCCTGTCTCGAGGCCGGCCTGCTGCTGACCGTGGTGGAAAAAGGCTGTCTCCAGGCACCGGATTTGGAAAAAGACTCAGCGCTCTCCTCGCGCACGCCCGCCCTGGTGGACGGCGCCGTGCGCATCTCGCAGCTCAGTTTTACCCGGGGTCGCATCACCCGCGCCGAAAGCTTCCGCAAACTGATCCTGACCATGGCTCGGGACATCCGTGTCATTCTCATCAAGCTGGCCGACCGCGCCGTGCTTATGAACAACCTGTCCCGCTTGCCCGCCCCCGATCAGCAACCTGTCGCCCGGGAGACCATGGACATCTACGCCCCGCTGGCCAACCGCCTGGGCATCCATCGCCTGAAGAGCGAGCTGGAGGACCTGGCGTTCCGCTACCTGAACCCCGACGATTATATGCGCATCAAGTCCCGGGTGGCCGTCAAGCGCAGCCAGCGCGAATACTATATCCACATGGTCCAGGAATCGCTGGCAAAGCTGCTGGGGAGCGAGCAGTTGCAGGGAAGCATCAGCGGCCGTTCCAAGCATTTCTGGTCCATCCAGAAGAAACTGCAGCAACGCGGCCTTGACTTTGATGATCTTTACGACATCACGGCTTTCCGGATCATTGTGGATACCATCCCCCAGTGCTACCAAGTGCTGGGCGCTGTTCACAACCGGTGGCGCCCCATCCCCGACACGTTCGACGATTACATCGCCGTCCCCAAACCCAACGGCTACCAGTCGCTGCATACGGCCGTCATCGGCCCCCAGGGGGAGCGGATCGAAATTCAGATCCGAACGAAGCAAATGCATGAGATCGCCGAGAACGGCGTGGCGGCGCACTGGCGCTACAAGGAATCGGACAAGGGTGCGTTTTCCGAATCCAGCATCCGCCAGTTCGGCTGGCTTCACGAAATGCTCAAAAGCGACCGGCAACAGTTCGATGAAAAGGTACTGGATACCCTGCGCACCGACCTATTCGAGGACGAGGTCTTCGTGTTCACCCCCACCGGCGACGTGCGCGAACTGCAGCAGGGAGCGACACCGCTGGATTTCGCCTATGCCATCCACACTCAGGTGGGACATACCTGCGTCGGCGCCAAAGTCAACGGCCGGATCGTCCCACTGCAGACCACTCTCCACAACGGGGACATTGTGGAGATCATCACCCATCCCCGGGGCAAGCCGTCGACCGACTGGCTCGACATCGTCGTCTCCAGCCGCGCCCGCCAGAAAATCCGTTACTTTCTCGGCGAGGAGGAGCGGAAACGGGCCCGCCAGGCTGGGCGAGACATCCTCGAGAAAATGCTCAAGATCAAGGGGTGGAGCTTGCCTAAGATTCTCAAGGACGAAACCCGGATTCAGCGCACCCTTGACAAACTGAAATGCCGTACCGTGGACGAACTGTTTCTGGCCCTGGGCCGACATACGGCCGATACGGATGAAGCCTTGTCGGCCCTGGTACCGGAATCCATGGCACCGGCCCCGACGGTGCCGGATCTTTTCGAGAGCACCATTGCCAAACCGCTGCTCACCTCCGCTGGGAAAAAAGGCGGCTCCGGCATCCTCGTCGCCGGCATCGAGGGGATGGAAGTGCGCTACGCCCGCTGTTGCAACCCGGTGGTTGGGGATGACATTCTGGGCTATATCACGCGTGGTCGCGGAGTGACGGTGCACCGCCGCCAGTGCAACCGGTTGCCCGCCGCCGAAGAAGCCCGGCTGGTGGATGTCCAGTGGGCCATGAGCGGCCATGAGACCATGCCGGTGCGTATCCGGGTCGTGACGGAGGACAAACCGGGCATCCTGGCGCAAGTGAGTGAAATTTTCAAGAAATTCGACATGAATGTGTCATCGCTGAATATGAGGACCCGGGACGATCAGGGCATTTTGATGTTCATCATTCACGTCCATTCGGTGGACGAATTGCGGCAGGTCACCGCCGCGATCAGCGCCACCCGGGGAGTTTACGAGGTCGTGCGGGTGGCCGACGCCTATTCTCGGTAGAGCCGGCGGCCGGCGCGTGCGCCGCCACTGCGCCAACGGGATTTATTCGGACCGGGCCACCTCGTGCCGTCCGTTACCGGCCTTTCAATCCAAACCGTTGAGGAGTGCCATGAAGAAACTTGCCTTTTTCGTTTGCCTGCTGATGATCGGCCTGCTGTACCCCGCCGTTTGGGGACAGGAGCCGGCCCGGGATACCCGCCGGTTGACACTGGACTGGATTCAGTCCGATGAAGCCCGCCGGACGACCCGTCTCCCGGCACTGCTCTGGTGTGCCGACGGTTCGGCCTGGCTGTACGACAACCGGTTGCCCCCGGCGGAGCGGACCCTGGATCGGTTCGATCCAGCCACCGGCCGGCGGCAGCCGGCCCTGGACGCGGCCGCCGTCCTGCAGGCACTGCGCCAAACCCTGTCGGGGGATGATCTGCCCAAAGCCCTGCCCTGGCCGGAGACGTTCGACTCCGCCGGCCGGCAGGCGCTCTACATCCTGGCCGGCGACGTCTACCTCCTGGACATCCCCACCGCCGCCATCCGCCGCCTGACATCCACCCCTGACAGGGAAAAGAACGCCGCTTTTTCCCCTGATGGCCGCATGGTCAGTTACGTCCGGGAGAACAATCTCTACGTCACCGAGCTTGGGACCGGCCGCGAAACTGCCCTGACCTCCGACGGCAGCGACACCATCCTCAACGGCACCCTATCCTGGGTATACTGGGAAGAAATTTTCGGCCGGCACGACACCGCTTACTGGTGGTCCCCCGACTCCCAGGCGGTGGCATTTTTCCGCACGGATGATTCGACAGTGGGCGTTTGCTATTTTCCGAATGTCGAACCAGCCACCCCGTCCGTCACGCGACAGCGGTATCCCAAGGCCGGCACCGCCAATCCCGATGTCCGGCTCGGTATCGTCCCCATCTCATCCGGCGAAACCACCTGGGTGGAATTCCCCGATCCTCAGCCTGAATACATCGTCCGCGTCGGCTGGCTGCCCCACAGCCGGCAGATCAGCCTGCAGACCCTCAACCGCCGGCAGAACCGCCTCGACCTGTATCTGGCCGATCGCACCACGGGTACGCCCATTCATATCCTGCGCGAGGAGAACCGAACAGCCCTCAATCTTCATGATGACCTGTACTTCCTGGCCGACGGCCGTCGCTTTCTCTGGAGTTCGGAACGGGACGGCTACAATCATCTGTATCTGTACGAAATCAACGGAGAGCTCATCCGGCAGATGACCGCCGGTGAGTGGATGGTCCGCGCCTCCAGCGGTGTGGCCTGGGTGCGCGGCGGGGTGTGCACCGTGGACGAGAAGGAGGGGTGGGTGTATTTCACCGCCAATCAGGGCCTGCCGGTGGCACCGGCCCTTTTTCGCACCCATCTTCACCAAGACCTGACCGAGAGAGTCAGCCGGGAAGAGGGAACGCACCGCATCAGTTTCAGCCCCGACGGTGCCTACTATTTTGACGAATATGCCGACAGCCGCACACTGCCGGGACTCTACCTGCACCGTGCCGACGGCACCCGCCTGTATACGGTGTCGGCGCCTAGTACGAACGATATCGCCGACTTCGATCTGCAATTTCCTGAATTCCTGACGGTGGAGGCGGCCGACGGTTTCCGGCTGCCGGCCCAGATCTACAAACCGGCCACCCTGGAACCCGGACGGAAATACCCGGTCATCCTCTATGTGTACGGCGGTCCATCCGCGCCGGTGGTCTGGAACAACTGGAACCGCTACTCCTATTTCAACAACCTGCTTTTACAGGAAGGCTACATCTGCTTCCTCATGGACAATCGCAGCGCCACCGGGCTCAGCAAGACACTGGAGGATACAGCCTACGGCCACCTGGTGTCCCAGCCCGAGGTGGACGATATTCTGGCCGGCGTGCAGTGGCTGCGCCGGCAACCCTGGATCGATCCTGAACGCATCGGCGTTTGGGGCTGGAGCGGCGGTGGCACTATGACCCTGCAACTGATGACCCATTCGGATGCCTTCACGGCCGGTATCGCCGTGGCCGCCGTCACAGACTTCCGCTATTACGACACCAAGTGGGCGGAAAATATCCTGGACACCCCCCAGAACAATCCCGAAGGCTACCGGGCCAGCGCCGCCGCCAATTTCGCCCATCGCCTCCAGGGACGGCTGATGCTCATTCACGGCACCGGCGACGACAACGTCCACCCCCAAAACGCGTGGCGGTTCGCCCGGGAGCTGAACCAGGCCGGGATCCTGTTCGAGATGATGATCTATCCCCTGGGCACACATGGCATCGGAAACGCCCGCGACCATGTTTTTCTGACCATGCTCGATTTCTGGAAGCGTAATCTGTGACGGTGCCCGGCCGTGAAGCCGGGTTCGGCATGGCGGACTGGGAAAAAGGTGATCCGGCCGGCTTCCGGCGACGGAGACCGGCCGGGGAATCCACCGTCAGGGAAGCGGCGGCAACAGGATGGCGTTAAACAGGAACTTGTAACTGACGGGAGTAGAGGCACGGAACTGGGGTTGAAAACCCATGAGTACCAGCTGCCCCTTGTTCTTGCGGAGCCACGTCAGGACGGTCTTGTCCGCCAGCAGCCCTTCTTTTTCGATGTAGCCGCTGGCCAGAATGTCTTTTTGGGTATAGGTAGCCAGCACCCGGCGGTCCATGTCCATGGACGGAATGGACGTCTGGAAGACCGGCTCACCCCTTGAAAAGACGAAGCTTTCGGCAGCCAGTCCCCAGGTGAGGGGATGACCGGTGACCACCTTGATGCGCAGGCCCGCGCCGGGAACCAGCAATCCCTGTTTCTTGAGGTTATCCGCCACATTGCGTACCGGCATCCGGAATGTTTCCACATTCTCCTTGTCGTGGGTGATCTTCAACGGACCCATGAACAGGTCGGTGGAGCCGCCCCAGGAGACGACGAGGCCGCCCTGGTCGATGAATTTCAGGAGGTTTTCCATCCCCTTGTCACCCATGCCCTGGGTGTATTGCGGCGGATAGTCGGGCACCCAGTATCGTTCCCCTTCTCCGTAAGTACCCTTGAGCAATACATTCTTGTCGCTGGACGGGAGCAAGATCACATCGAAATCGGTACGGAAATCGGTTTTCTCGAATTCACCGGGATGCACGACTGTGAAGGGGATGCCGTACGTATCCAGCAGGAAACGAGTCCAGCCGGCATCCATGTCGTGGAGATGGGTTTCCACCAGGGCGATTCGCCGCGGCGCAACGGCTTGCCGTCGGGTGTCCGGTTCGTCGGTCAGCAGCACGGCCTCGCCCGAAAATTCGCCCAGCCAGCCGTTGAGCAGATCACTTTTGCCGCCGGCGGGAAAAATCAGGAAGCTGCCGGCCGGCAGCGACACCGAACCGGCGTCCATGGACTCGAGCAGCCGTTCCACGGTGAAGCCGTTGTATAACGCCTGAAACACCAGGCGGAAGGTGGCGTTGCTGTCGGCGGAACAGGCCACGGCCCACGTAGTGGTGTCAACGACGGCCCGGGGCGGCAGGAGCTCGTCGACGTCGGCCAGCGGTTCCCAGGCGGATTCCAGCGCCGCGCTGCGGGTATCCACCTGAATGGAATGGACGCCATGATGCAGTGGCAGGGACCAGCTGGTGACATCGTAGGGCCGAATCACCTCACCGTCCGGCGTATAGCGGCGGACCGGGTACTCCTGATCCTCCATGACTTCCTTGACAAATGCCCGGTATGGCTGGGCCAGGGGCACCACCAGGTCACCGGAACGGTAGAGCGTCCGATCCAGTTCCACATCGGACCGGAGCTGAAACAGCTGCACGCCGTGCTCCTGGAGCAGGCGCACCATTCCCAGCAGGGCCGCCGGATCATGCTGCCGCCGCGGCAGCATGAAATAATAGGGCGCCTCGGTGCGCCCTCTTTCCACTTCCTCCCGACACAAATCGTTGCGGTAGCGCAGGATATCCTCGTGGTACGTGGCGGCCGTGCGCAGGATGGAGCGCATGGTCACCAGCTCGTACTCCACGATGTCGGACAGCCGCCACCAGCCGCCCGGCCAGGGTGCGGGCATGTTGGCGCTCTTTTTGTAGTCAGCCAGCCCTTTGCCGCGTGTCTGCAACTCGTTGGGCTCTACGTACACCGGCGTGGCCGTGCGGCAACTGGCGCACTCCGTCAGGAAACTGATGACGTTCTTCCAGAGGGAGGTCTCAGTGGAGCCGGGCCAGTAATTGTCGAACACCCAGCTGTGGGCGACGCCCGACAGTCCCGCGGCCCCCATGTCACGCGACAGATTGGCCCCGAACAGGGCGGACCAGTGCCACAGCCCCTCGTCGATGACCTGGGCGATGGGGTCATGATTGGGTGGCACGAAATAGCGGGGCCCGGTGCTCCCCATCTGGTGCTTTTCCACCAGCACCTGGGGGTACCACTCGGTGCTGTAAATGCGGTTGATGACCCGCGTGTCGGCCTGGGTGAGGGCCACGAAATCGCGGTTGTTGTCATGCCCTACGTATTTGTGATAGACCCCGGGTAGCCCCGAGCCCTCGTACTTGGTCCCCTTGTATTCGCGGTAATTTCCCACCACCATGTCCATGCCGTCGGGGTTGTGGCTGGGCACCACCATGAACACGACCGCCTGCAGCTGGCGCAGCACGGTTTCATCGGTGGTCGTGGCCATTTCCCAGGCGAACAGGGGCAGCATCTGGCTGGGGCCCACTTCCGAGGAATGCATGGACAACGTGGCGAAGGCGAACACCCGGCCCAGCGCCACCAGCTCATCCCGCTGTTCCGGTGTCAGATCCGCTTCCAGCGCCAGGCGGCGATTGATCTCCTTCAGTTCGGCCAGCCGCGCCAGGTTGTCCGGAGCGGAGAAAAACGCCAGATACATGGGTTTGCCCAGGGGCGTCGACCCCACCGTCATCATGGTCATCCGATCGGAAGCCGCATCCAGTTTCTGCAGGTAGTCGATCAGCTGGTCGTAATCCATCAATTCACGATCCGCGCCCGGCCGGAATCCGAAATACGACTCGGGGCTTTGCATCTCCTCTCCGAACACGGACGTCAGTCCGACGCCCATTAGCCATATCAGTCCGAAGATTAGCCATGCCGGGAATCTGTTTATTTTCATTTCTCCTCCGCTTTTGGCTGAAATCCTGTCTTCCCCATTGTACCGGAAAGGATTTCCCATATGCTATGGTGAATTTGTTTTCCGTGATCACGCGGTTTCGATGGTCCAATCATGAAAAACGCTTCAACCATTCCCATACCGGCTGCATCTAAACAAATAGTTAGTGAGACAACGGAACATTCGCAACCTCCATGTTTACCGGCCCCCAGCGCGGGGCCGGTTTTTTATTCCCCGGTTGAGCCTTCGCCGACGCTTTGCCGGTTGGCCGTCTTCATGATCAGACGCCCGCCGCACACGGGGCAGACGGCCGTTACGGCATCCTGGGGATCGTCGTCGGCCAAAGCATAGTTATAGTTCAATCCGCCGACGGGAAACGGGAAGGTCTCATAGGTATATGTCCGATGACAATCGGCGCAGGTAAACACGTATTTTCCGGTCATGGGCCCTCGTTTTGACATGGTCCGCAGCGCCCGTGGCCGTGCGGATAGCGGTTGCTCGGGTCCGGCGGTAGGGTGCGCCGCGCGTTCGACTTCGCTTTTTTCCACCACCTGCCTGTTACGATATATAATCCGCCCTTGTATGGCAAATCCATACGCGTTATATTTTTTTGACTAATCCAAAAGGAGAAGATATGACCCGGCAGCGTCTCCGGCAACTGGCCGCTGATTTCAGCCGGCGGATCGACAACCTGCATTTCAGCCGGCCGGTGATGTTTGTCTACAATCCGTTGCACTATGCCTGGCCCGGCTTTTGCGCTTATCTGGATCAGTATGCCAACGGTAATAAATCCGTGGTTTTCCTGGGCATGAATCCCGGACCGTGGGGCATGGCCCAGACGGGCGTACCTTTCGGGGAAATCGCGGCGGTGCGGGACTGGCTGGGTATCGATGCCGCCATCGGCCGGCCGGAGCGGGAACATCCAAAGCGCCCCGTGACGGGATTCGACTGCCGCCGCTCCGAAGTCAGCGGCCGCCGTCTGTGGGGCCTTTTTCGCAAACATTTCCCCACCGCTGACTGTTTTTTCCAGGATCACTTCGTGGCCAATTATTGTCCCCTGCTCTTTCTCGAAGAATCGGGGCGCAATCTCACACCCGATAAATTGCCCACCGCCGACCGCGAACCCCTGCTGAAGATGTGCGATGATCATCTGGCCCGCTTCGTCGACGAACTGCGACCGCGCTGGTTGGTCGGAGTGGGCAAATTCGCCGCCGATGCCGCCCGACGGTCCCTGGCCGGCCGGGACATCGGCATCGTGCAGATCCTGCACCCCAGCCCGGCCAACCCACAGGCCAATCGCGACTGGGCGGGGCGCGTCACCCGGACTCTCCGCGAACGGAACATTTGGGGATAATCTGCCCCATGGCACGGGGTGGGGATTGCCCTTACCTGCCCCAAGGGCAAGGGCCCGGCCTGAAAACCGGGCCCCTTGGTATCCGATTTCGCCGCAGATGGTTCAGCGACTCAGTAGCGGTAATGGTCCGGCTTGAAAGGCCCGTCCACGGGAATGCCGAGGTAATCGGCCTGTTTCTGGTTCAGCTTGCTCAACCGGACGCCCAGTTTGGCGAGATGCAACCGCGCCACTTCCTCGTCCAGTTCCTTGGGCAAGGTGTAGACGGTCTTGTCATGGGGCCTGGCGGCCAGGGCAATCTGGGCCAGGCACTGGTTGGTGAAGCTGTTGCTCATGACGAAGCTGGGGTGCCCGTTGGCGCAACCCAGGTTCACCAGCCGGCCCTCGGCCAGCACGATGAGGGAACGGCCCGATTCCAGCGTCCATTTGTCCACCTGTGGTTTGACCTCCTCGCGCCGACAGGCGGGATTGTTTTCCAGGTAACTCATCTGGATCTCACTGTCGAAATGACCGATATTGCAGATGATGGCTTCGTCCTTCATCCGCGTCATGTGGACGCCGGTGATCACGTCACAGCAGCCGGTGGCAGTCACGAAGATGTCGCCGTGCGGTGCCATCTCCTCCATGGTGGCCACTTCATACCCCTCCATGGCCGCTTGCAGGGCGCAGATGGGGTCGATCTCCGTCACTACCACCCGGGCGCCGAAGCCGCGCATGGACTGGGCGCAGCCCTTGCCCACGTCACCGTACCCGCACACCACCACCAGCTTGCCGGCCACCATGGTGTCGGTGGCCCGCTTGATGCCGTCGGCCAGGGATTCGCGGCAACCGTAGAGGTTATCGAACTTGGACTTGGTGACGGAATCGTTCACGTTGAAGGCCGGAAAGAGAAGCTTGCCGTCCCTGGCCAGCTGGTACAGGCGGTGAACGCCGGTGGTGGTCTCTTCGGAGACGCCGCGGATTTTCGGGGCGATGCGGCCCCAACGGCCCGGATCTTCCCTGAGGCTGAGGCGGAGTCGGTCCATGAGGCAACGCATGTCCGGACTTTCGTACTCCTCTTCAAGGAGGGCCGGATTCTGTTCCACCGCCACACCCTGGTGCACGAAGAGGGTGGCGTCGCCGCCGTCGTCGACGATGAGGTCGGGACCGCCGCCGTCGGGCCAGGTCAGGGCCTGCTCCGTACACCACCAGTATTCGGCCAGCGTCTCTCCCTTCCAGGCGAATACCGCCGCCGAGCCGGCCTTGGCGATGGCGGCTGCGGCATGATTCTGGGTGGAAAAGATATTGCACGAGGCCCAGCGAACATCGGCTCCCAATTCAGTAAGGGTTTCGATGAGCATGGCCGTCTGGATGGTCATGTGCAGGCTGCCCGTCACCCGCATGCCGCGCAGGGGCTTGGTCGGCCCATACTTCTCGCGAACGGCCATCAGACCGGGCATCTCCCGCTCGGCCAGTTGCATCTCCCTTCGACCGGACTCCGCCAGGTGAATATCGGCCACCTTGTAGGGCAGGGTCAGATTCAACGGCAGGCAGACGTTCCGGTTTTCAGTCTTTGTCGTCATGGTATCCTCCATTCGGTTCTTTCAGGTGATTTTTTCGGCTGTGTACATATTCAAGAACAGGGCATTGTTCAGCTTCCGGCGGGCTTCGCGACGGACACGGAAACCATGTCGTTCCAGCCAGCCATGGATTTCCGCCGGCGTGAAGCCGAGCCAGCGGAAGCCGTATTTGCGCCGCAGCGATTCATCTTCGTGTTTGGCGAAATCCACCACGACGAACTCCCCGCCCGGGCGCAGAACACGAGCCACCTCAGCGATGGCCGCCGCCGGCGACTCCAAATGATGCATGGTCATGGCGATGACGGCCAGATCCACTTCCGTGTTCCCCACGGGCAGATGCTCCAGCTCCCCCAGGCGCAGGTCCACGGCGCCGTCGGCCTCGCCGAAACGCCGGCGGGCCTCCTGCAGCATGCGGGTGGAACTGTCCACGCCGATGATCCTGTCCGCCCGGCTCCGGAGCGCGGCCATGAGCTCGCCGGTGCCGCAACCCAGGTCCAGCGCCACGTCGTAGTGGTTGCCCAGGTGATCAAGGATCAGCCCGTTCAGGTCACATTCGCCCAGAATCTCCCGTTTCAATCGATCCCAGTCGGCGGCGATGGCGTTGAAATAATTGCGCCGCCGCTGCCGGCTTTCTTCCATCAGACGGACAGCCTCCCCCAGATCGGACGACAACTGCATATCCTCGTCAAACAGATAGCTCACGGCATGGAGAAAACGTTGCCCCGCCCCGTTGGCGGCAGCGGAGTAGTAGGCCCACACCCCGTCGCGCCGGCAGCGCAACAACCCGGCCGCCGTCAGGATACCAAGATGCCGCGAAATCCCCGACTGCCCCGTTTGCAGGATGGACACCAGGTCATTGACGCCCAGCTCGTGATGCAACAGGATATTCATCAGCCGGATGCGGGTCCGGTCAGACAGTGCCTTGAATAATGCCACGGTGTCTATATTCATATATCAATATATATTGATATATCAGAAAATCCCATTTGTCAAGAAAAAAATGGGCCGGCGGCCCCCGGAGAACGGGAGGGTAAGCCGGGGAAGGTGGCGGGGACAACGACTAGGCGGGACGCCGGCGGTCCACGACCCGGCGGACGGCCCGGATGTGCTCGGGCGTTGTGCCGCAGCAACCGCCGATGATATTGACGCCCGCCGTCAGCAGTTCCTCCGTCTTCTGGGCGAAAAATTCGGGTGATTCGGAATAATGGAGGTGGCCGTCCCGGTTCTCGGGCAGACCAGCATTGGACTGGATCAGCAGCGGGCGATCGGTGTGTCGGCGGAACTCACGGGCCAGATCAATCATGTTCTCCAACCCGTTGCCGCAATTGGAACCGACGATATCGGCGCCGGCCTCCACAAGCCCGGTCACCGCGGCGGGCACGCTGACGCCCATCATGGTGAAATAGCCGCGCGGTGTCTTGTCGAAGGTCATTGTGGCCATGACGGGAATGTCGGCGGAGATTTCCCGGACCGCCTGGATGGCCAGGGTTGCCTCCTGCAGGTCGGACATGGTCTCGATGCAGATGACGTCCGTCCCGGCGGCGATCATGGCCGCCAGCTGCCGGCGGAAGGCGGCTCGCATTTCCTCCGGCTCCGTATCCCCGTATGGCTGGAGCAGACAGCCGGTGGGTCCGCAGGACCCGGAGACATAGGCGCGGCCGCTCATTTCCTGCCGCACGATCTCTACGGCCCGCCGGTTGATCTCCTC
>JAFGRT010000027.1 GCA_016935015.1 Acidobacteriota bacterium
GCAACCATCTCTGGCCAACAACCTGTTCACCGTATGCGGAACGTATCCGGAGAACACCGCTCCACCGGCGCCAGGCCGGTGGTGGCGGTGAGCACCGGGGGCGTCCAGCTGGCCGTCAGTCATGGCCCCGCCGGCGCAAGGCCGGCGGTGGCCATAAGCGCAGCCCGCGCCGGCCGGAACAAACGCCGTTACCGGTGATCATGAATTGGCCACCCCTGCCCGGGGCGCCGGGATAGTTCGCCGTATTTGTTTCACCATCCGACTCCCGGCAGAAGGCGCCTGCGGACGGTGGCCGTAGCCCGCGCCCGCCGGGCGCGGGGAAGAGCCCCGGGTTTGACTTGTCCTGCGAAGCTTGTCAGAGCGGTGGCGGGTGAACACGGAATTCTGACCCCGCTGAACTCCATACTCAAACACCCGCCTTCCGGCAGAAGGCGTCTACGGCGGCAACCGGTCTCGGGGACTTGATACTGACCAGACGCCCGTTCCCGGATCAACCCGAAAAAGATACCCGGATCACCCGATCTCCTCCGGACCCGACGGGCCGACATCCTTCGGTCCGCTGGGGCGGGGTTCCGGGAAATCCACTTGGCCGGAAAAGCGTGGATCATCGGGCGCATCCTCGCCCGGGATCGGCGCGTAGGCCGCCTGGGACAGGGTCGGGCCGGGGGCCACATTGGGTTTGGGCGGCGGTGGTTGCTCCACATCGAGTTCGCCCGGATTCCGTGGCACGTGTTTGCCCAGCCGTGGATCGCGGAAGCGTGGGCCTTCTTCATCCGTGTCGGTCCCCTGGGTGGCGGGTCCGGGCGTTGGATCCACCAGACGATACTGTTTGTGGCCGATGCCGTGCTCCGTGTCGGGACGGGTGGGCGTGTCGGGCACCTGGTGCTCCGCCATCCCCACCCGGGGCGTCAATCCCTGCCGGCTGAGATCGAACCCGCGCAGTTCATCGGGTTTGGGCTTGTCGCTGTCCAGAGGGGTGGAATCCTGCGGGGTCTCCGGCGGCGGGTTGTCCGGGATCGGCGTGGTGGGCGCGCGGCCGCTGCCGCCCACATTCATCCCACCGTAGGTGGGGCCCGGGTTGTAATCCAGCCCGGCCTCTTCCTGCAGGCTGGGGGCCTGGCGGGGCATGTCGGAGGGGTCGGGGATGCGGCTGTCGGGCGTCCGCAGGCCGCTCAGGCGCTCGCGCATCAGCCCGCCCAGCAGCTGCGTGTCGCCCTTGGCCGAGGAAGGGTCGGCCTCGCTCCGGGCGAGTTCCGGGGGCGGCGCCGCTGTCCGGCCGATGTCCGGCAGTCGCAGCTCCTGGCCTACCTTCAGCTCCTGGGTGGCTGCCACTTGGGGATTGGCCTTCTGCAGATCCGGCGTGGCCACCTTTAGGCGCCGGGCGATATGGGCCAGCGTCTTCTCGCCCGACTGCACCGTGGTTTTGGCGGCCATGGGTTCAGCCTTGGACAAATGGATCTTGTCCATAGGTTGCAGGTGGGGACCGCTGATCTTGGTCATGGTCATGCCTCCTTCGGGTTGGATATGACGAATAGTGTATCTGTGTACAATGATAAGAAGCAGGTCCGAAAATGACAATATTGAAATTTCTCAGAAAGCCCGGGAAAAATCGAAGATGGGATCATTGACCCAACGGAAAGAAGTGGGGCAAAGGGCGGCAGCACCAGATGGAGGCGAGGGAAGGGGCGCGGTTCGGCCGGCGGATCGTGTGGCCGGGCACACCCATCATTGGACGCTGTTGGGATCGTCGGCCCGGAGTGAATCAGGCTTGTGGTTCGGATGAAGCGGCGATGATGCGGAGGTTTCCGGCTCCGGGGGTTCCGGGGGCCGCGCGCCGGTTGCATCGGCTTCGTCGCTGAGGGAGAGGGCCCCATCACTGTCACCCTCGCTGCTCAGGGACAGGGCGCCGGCCGGGTCCTCGCCGCCGGCCAGGCTCAGGGCACCCTCCTCCCCGGCGGGCGTAACCAGGGACAGGCGGCCGGCCTCCACGTCGCCCAGCCGCGACTGGATCTGGCGGATGGCTTCCTGGGCCGCCACTTTCACCCGGCCGGAGCTGCGCAGCCCCCGGGTCAGGGCCAGCAGCGGCTCCACGGCCCGGATGGTCCCGTGGCGGGCCAGGGCCTGGGCGGCGGCCGCCCGCACGGCATCCGCCTCGCGTTCCAGCAGCCGCAGCAGGACCGGTTCGGCGCCGTCCTCCGCCGCGGTTTCCAGCATGACCGCCAGGTCGAGGGCCGTCTCGTCGTCGAGCCGGTCGATGGTGTCCACGGTGCGGGCAAGCAGTTCCGGCACCGCCTGGCGGCCCAGCCCGCGCACGATGGCCGGCAGCATCCCCGCCGGCGGAGCGTCCAGCAGCTGCTGCAAAACCGGCACCGCCTCCCCGGCCGGGGCATGGTCCAGAAAGTGTCGCAGCGCCCGCTGCCGCACATCGGTATCCACGTTTTCGTCCAGCAGAAGTTCCTGCAGGGCCGGCAGGCCATCCTCGCCCAGGAAGGCCGCCCCGGCCAGCCGGAGATTGGGGTGTTCGGCGCCCAGGGCCGCTCGGTGGGCGTCGCGGGTCGCGTCGTGGCGGCCATACGAGGTCCGCAGCACTTCCAGGCAGCGGATGCGGACAGAGGGGAGCGGATCGGTAGTGGCGTTGAGGGCCAGACGTTCGGCGATCTCACCCGGAACGATGCTGAGCCGCCAGGCCAGGCCCGCCAGGCGGCGGACCGTCTGGGGCACATCTTCGAATTTGCGCTTTACCAGGGTGATGCGTCCGTTGCCCACCCGGGCGCCGCCCTCCACAATATCCCGCACCACATGCTGGCGGGTGGTATGGTCCAGCAGAGCCAGGGCCTCGACCGAATCCCCGTGGATGCGCGCCTGATAGTCGAAGGCGGGATGGCCCGTCTGAATGTCAGGGCCGGCCACGGTCCGGGTGAAGACGTTCTCCGCCCCCAGGGAAAGCTCACGGGACATCCGGCCCCGCCCCTCGATGATGATCTCGAAATGCCCGTGCTTGCCCTTGGGCCGGATGCTGACCGGGAATGTGTCCACCTCTCCGTGGAGTTGCCGGAACATGAGGACGCCGCTGAGGGATAACCCCAGCTCCTGCCCCGCCTCCTTCCACTTCTCCCGGGTGTGCATTTCAACCAGGACGGCGATGATGGCCCCAAAAAACAGGATGGCCAGGATTGTCGGACTCCCGGACATGAGGGAATAGATGGTTTCGGTTCCGTTCATGGCATCACTTCCTTGGTGTCGGGCGATGTCGTCCCGCAGGCCAGGGTCCATCACAGCAGGCGGACGACGCGCCCCTCTTTCAACAGCCATTTTCCCGTCTGGAGGTCATAGACGGATGCGCATAGCCAGCGCCGGTCGTTGATGGCAAAGGAGACCTCCAGCCGCGGCCGGCGGTCCCGCGGCGAATGGGCCGGGTCCAGGCGGCCCAGGGTCGGATTGCTTTCATTCAGGGGGACAATCACCGGTTCGGCCGCCGGATCGCCGTCGCCCGTCTGATGCAGCCGGCCGTGCTTGTCCCAGCGGAATTTGTGCTGCTCATCGCCGCCCAGTTCGCAGACCACCAGCTTGAACATGGTTTCCGGTTCGCCCAGGGCGCAGGTGGGTACCAGCTGCCGCCGCCAGAAATCGGGCGGGGTGGGAAAACGGGTTCCCCGGGGGACGATGACGGTGTACTGCTTGTCGTGGGTCCGGGGATCATAGGTGACAAAGGCGTAGTCATGGACAATGAAATCGGCATGGCTGAAGCTGCCGGCGGCATACGCGCAGGCGCCGTAGGCCACCGCCTCGAAGGGTTGCCAGGCCCGCACCCGGTCGCGGCCGAATTTCTTTTCGAAGAAGGGGTACACGCCGGGCAGCAGGGTGGAGCCGCCCACCATGAGCACCTCGTCGATGGCGTCCTCGCCGGCACCGTTGGTGGCCGCCTGGCCGAGGACCTGGTCCAGGCATTCGGCCAGGGTATCATACAGGCCGTGGCGGCGCAGGATTTCCGCCAGCCGTTCACGGCTGATCTCCAGCCAGGGGAAATCGTCCAGGGAGCCCGCCAGGTCGGACCGCAGATGGCCGGGCGGTGTCAGGTGAAACACGGCCGCCGGCTGGAAAAAGACCTTCTCCTTGACGCGGCAGGCCTCCATGAGCATCAGCTGCCGCCAGAAGGCCAGTTCGTCGTTCCGCTCGTGGCGGGCCAGGTCGAAGCCGAGCTGCCGGCAGAATTCGTCCAGCAGCCATTCGTTGACCAGGTTGCCGCCCAGGGGGCGCCCTGCCTTGGCCAGAACCCGGGCCGCGCCCGACTCCGCCTCGCGGGCGGAGAGGGCGACCAGGGCGAAGTGCAGGGTGCCGCCGCCGAAATCCACCACCAGCACCCGCCGGTCGCGGCTCAGTCCCAGGCCGTAGCCCAGGGCCGCCGCCACCGGTTCGTCAATGAAACGAACCCGCCGGATGCCCAGGGACCGTGTGATCTGCAGCAGTTCGGCGCGATAGGTTTCATAGGCGTCCACCGGCGTGGTCAGGACCACGTCCCGCAGGCGGATTCCTGCCGTCCGCTTGATCTCGGCCAGTAGCTCGCGGATGAACAACTGGGCCACGTCCCGGGCGCTGAAGGCGCGCCGCCCCAGGCGGGCGATGGGCCGCCGGGCCTCGCGGTCCAGATAGGGTTTGAAGGCGGGCACATAGCCCGACAGGACCATACCGGCGTTGCGCTGCAGGGCCGGGCGGCCGATGACGGCCTGGCGGCCCAGGAACCACCGCCGGGCGATGACCGGCCAGCGGCCCAGCCGGGCCGGCCAGTCCGGCTCGGCGATGATCTCGGTGGCGCTGGGAACGAGCCGCGGTGCCTGCAGCGGATCCTCGCCCCCCGGCTGCCGGCAGATGGCCGGCAGTTCGAGAAGTCGCGGCGTGCCCGTCGCGGTGTCCCAGCGGGCCACGCGGGTATGACTGTTGCCGAGGTCGATGGCCCAGCCGTTCATAAATGACGATCCTTTCCTGACGTCGGCGGCGATAAGGTCCGGCAAGTGGCCGGCCATGGGGACGTCCCACGGGGAGGGGGGGGACACGGACGCGCCTCCGGCGCCTGAGATGGCTGCGTATCAATCATTTACTGCATATTCTGTTTGGACTGTTTCCAAAAAATATCAGGCGGCGGGCAGAACCGGATCACTTGGCCACGATTTGCATGAACACGTTCTGCATGAAAAAGAGGAGCACCCAGCAGACGAGGCCGGCGGCCACGGGAGTCACCACCCAGCCGAGGCAGATGCGGCAGAGCACGATATATCGAATATTATGGATGCCCTTGACCATGCCGATGCCCAGCACAGCGCCTACCACCGCCTGGGAGCTGGAAACCGGCACCAGCGGGAATGCCGGCAAGCCCAGGGAATGCAGCGCCTGCTCCAGGCCCTGGGAGGCAAAGATGAACAGCACCAGGCCGCTGGAGATCACCACGATGAGGGCGGTCACCGGCGACAGGCGAAACAGGTCCGAGCCCACCGTCTCCATCACCCGGCGGGAGTAAGTGTACACGCCGCAGGCGATGGCCAGGCCGCCCACCAGGAAGAGGAGTTCAACGTCCGACAGCAGGACGTACCCGTTGACGGTCAGATCGGGGAAGGGAGTGACGGGTACGAATACGCCCATGACGTTGGCGATGTTGTTGGCCCCCAGGCTGAAGGCGCCGAAGGCGCCCGCCAGGAGCAGACCCAGGCGGGTCCAGGCATCCAGCATGAACAGGTGAACCCGGGATTTCCTCACCAGCCGCTCCGATACCGTAAAAAGACCCATAGCGAAGACGCCGGCCAGGATGGGGCACAGCACCCAGGTGCCCACGATTTTGGACAGAACACTCAGGTCAGTGGGCTTGCCGGCGAAGATGTTCCAGCCGACGATGGCCCCGATGATGGCCTGGGATGTGGACACGGGCAGTTTCAGCCGTGTCATGGCCAGGACGCTGACGGCGGCGGCGAAAGCAGCGGTGAACGCGCCGCCCAGGGCGTTGACGGAGCCAAGCCGGCCCAGGGTATGGGCCGCGCCGTGTCCCGCCACCACCGCGCCCAGGATGACGAACACGGAACAGACCAGCGCCGCCGTCCGGAAACGGACCATCTTGGTGCCCACCGCCGTGCCGAACACGTTGGCGGCGTCGTTGGCCCCCAGCGACCAGCCCAGAAAGAGTCCGCTGGAGAGAAAAAACAGAACGGTGATCATCGGGTCTCCTCAGGGGAAGACACGGGTTTCCAGTCGCCGGCCCCACCGGAGCGGAGGTCAGATGGAGCGCTTGATGGCGGCGATGGCCAGGCGATTGGCCACGGCTTCAGCCTGGTCGGACAGATTGGCCAGCCGTTCGGCGAAATACCGCATCTGCACCCGCCGGCTCAGCTCAGTGAATTCCTCCCCGCGAAACGCCTTGCGTTTGATCTGGTCCTCGAGCTTGTCCGCTTCGTGCTCGTAAAAATAGACTTTATTGATATGGTCATTGACCATTTCCGTTTCGTAGAAATAGGAGCGGGTTGCCCGGACCATTTCATCCATGGCGTTATAGGAGGCGCCGGTGAGCTCCCGGAAACTTTTGATGAGGGCGTCGGGGATTTGCGGCTGCTCGATATCCAAGGCCGTCAGCAGTTTCTTGGCCCAGTCGATGACGTTGTCGCTGGCTTCCAGCAGGCTCAGGACATCGCCGCGCACGTCGGGGATGAGCATCCGGCTGTACAGCTTGTGCTCGATGCTGCGCCGGAGGCTGTCGGCCTGGTTTTCCAGGTCGTTCATCTGCTGAACGCGTTCCGACAGGCGCAGGGGTTCCCGGTCGAGAAAATATTCAATGCCCGTCTTACAGACCAGGGCCGCCTCAGACACCGTGTCATAAAACACCTCGATTTCCTCGATGAGTTGCCTGGTTTTGTCGAACAGTTTCATGATGGCTGGCTCCTGCACGTGGTGACGATCAAGACACTTTCGGATCAAGCATCCGTACCGACCGGAACAGTTCCGGACAAGGCGTCCTTACCGGCCGGGACAACTCCTGGCAGATGCGTGCCCCGCCGGCCAGGAACCGATGGCCCGAGCCGCCGACTGTTGCCGGTAGGAAAATGATCACCTCCCGGGAGGCCCTAGGGTGCCTGTGCGGGCCGGTATGGCGCGGTCCAGCGTGCCTAGTGTCCGGTTCGGCCGTATGATGCGTATTCTATCCCGTCTACCGGTGGAATGCAACGATATCGCAGGCAGGGCTATGTGCGGCGGCAAGCCTGAACTCCGTAATTCGCCTGCGGCGGAACGAAGGAGGGCCGCCGCCTTGATTTGACCACAGATTTCCGCGTATGGAAGAGCGGATGATCGCGGATCAGGCAGCAAGAAGAAGGCTGAAGGAAGAAGGAGGATCTTAACTGCTGACCGGTATATCTCTTTGAAGGGAATACGTTTATGGAGTGCAACGCGTAGCGCCGCTTTGTTTTTTGCTGCTTCGGCGAGGGGCGATTCGGCGTGGATGCCAACCTAGCGGATGCACCACCCTGGGTCGAGGGAACAATATCATATTTATCCATTGTTTAGTTGTCAGCAGGGGGGATTTCAAGGTGAAAGGTCCGGGCCATGATCATCTTGGCCGCAGGCGGGACGTAGTTGAGGAACACCGCTCCACCGGCGCGAGGCCGGCGGTGGTGGTGGGCACCGGAGCCGTTCAGCTGGCGGTCAGTCACGGCCCCGCCGGCACAAGGCCGGTGGTAACCGCGGGAGTACCCGGCGCCGGCCAGGCGCGGCCTACTCCACCAGGTCGGCGGTGAGTATAAGGATGAGGGCGTTGGGTGTGCCTTCCGCGCTGGTCTTGCCCACCACGGCGAACTGGCCTTCGGCAATATCCAGGTTTGTCCCAAGCCATAACGTCCGATTCATTTGATTATATTCCGATGAAT
Organism: Acidobacteriota bacterium; assembly: GCA_016935015.1. Classification (GTDB taxonomy): domain Bacteria; phylum Acidobacteriota; class JAAYUB01; order JAAYUB01; family JAAYUB01; genus JAFGRT01. The sequence continues at coordinate 7,899 of JAFGRT010000027.1, forward strand.
TTGAAGTTGGGTTACACATGAATTGAAAGTCATCCAGAGAAATACGGTTTTCGCCATCTACGGATTGAACTTGAATCCGTTTGTATGCAAGAGAATAGACCAGAAATTGTTCCTGAGATAACCCGGTGAGTGAATTGTACTGGTTGGATATTCTGCCCTGGGACCTGGCCTCGCCGTTTTCCTGGCTTCGCAAGAAGAGTGTTTCTACCAGGTGGTAACTCTGGTACGTGAAGGTTTTCTCCAACTGGGTGATGACCGGTCGCAGGATCGCGGGGTACGCAGACGGTTGGTTGCTGTCAGTGGCCGCCACCACGAGATAGACCTTGATTTCAATGTTTTTCTTATCGGGCGCCGGCGCGTCCAGCTGGGCGATCATGTCGGCCACGGCCGGCATGAGCTGGGGCCAGGTGCGGACGATGAGCTTGTCGTTGAGGGTGGTGACCCGGATCTGATCCCGGTAGAGGGAGACCAGCTGGTCGCGCAGCAACTCGGGCAAGATGAATTGGGGCGTGAAGACCTGGCTGATCTGGTTGAGGGCCGGATCGTTCGACGACACGGAAGGTGTATCCTGGACCGTTTCTTTCTCCTTTTCCTGGGCGCGAGGGGCGGACCAGACGGGCATGCCCAGCAGCAGCACCACCAGCATTACGGCTAGCAGAGGGGAATGAAAGTTGATAAAAGTATGCGTTCCTTTGCCTGTCGTTGCGTTCATGAGATGTCTTCTCCTTTCTTTTCCAGTATCCAGAAAATGACGACATTGGGATCTTCGGTGGCCATCCTGACCAGGGTCTGAATGGGCGGGGCCCCGGCTTCCCGGGACGGCGGCACCGGCCGCCCGGCGGGGACGGCCGTCGGGGCTGGCGCGGCCTCTGCCAGACTTGCCACGGGCGGCGGGGGACCCGGTTTTTCCGCAACCGGCGCTTCCGGGTGAGGCGACGGCCGGTCGGGCGGCTGCATGACCCGGGCGGTTTCGACGGACGCCACCACCTCCGGACGCAGCGCCGGCAGGTCCGGCACAAACCGTAACGGGACGGCCGGTAACGGCTCATGTCGGTGGACCATGATCAGCCCCGGTGCAGGCCCTTCGGACGGGCGGTTCAGCCACCAGACCCCCGGCACGGCGGCCAGCAGCAGGGCGGCCGTCACCACGCCGGCCAGGCGCCGACCGGAAAACCACACGCCGGGCCGGGATGAGGCGCGCCGCCCCGCGGCCGGATCGCCATCCGTCGCCAGATCCTGCAGGACCGACCGGTGCAGATGCGCCAGGTCCTCCGGCGGCAACGGCGTGTTTCCCAGATTTGACATGTCCTGCCGCGTGGCGCGGAGCTCGGCGAGGAACTGCCGGCAGCCCGCGCAGGCGGCGAGGTGACGTTCCACGGCGGGGATATGCCGCCGGGGCAACTCGTCGCCGGCCAGCAGGGCCAGGTCTCGTCGCATCCGTTTACAGGTCATGGTCGCCTCCGAAATCGGGTCCGCACACGTGCCGCAGCTTCAGCCGGGCGGCGCGGATGTGCACCCGCAGGGTGATCATGGAAATGCCCATGGCGCGGGCCACGTCCCGGGCCGGCAGGCCTTCCACGTCGCGCAGGACGATGGCCGCCCGCTGGCGGGGGGACAGCGCCTGGATCGCCTCGCGAAGCCGTTCCAACCGCTCGGTGAGGACCAGGCCCGCTTCCGCCGAATGCTCCCCCGCGGCGGGGTCGGCGACGGGCGTGTCCGGATCGTCCAGTGAGGCCGTCGGACGACGCCGGTGCCGCCGCAGGTGGTCGCGGCAGGTGTTCACCGTGATGCGGTAGAGCCACGGCTCCAGCGGTTGGCGCGGATCGAAGCGGTCCAGGTGGCGGAAGACCTTCAGCAGGCTCTCCTGGGCAGCGTCCTGGGCGTCGGCCGGGTTGTCCAGCATGTGCCGCGACACCCGCAGCACCAGGCCCTGGCAGTGGCCGAGCAGGTCCTCCACGGCCTGGCGGTTGCCGTTCCGCGCCCGGGTGACAAGGCGGCCCGTATCGGCCAAACGCTGAGCGGAGGATTCGCGTGTCACTGCTTCGGCACCGTTGCTTCCGGCAAGTTCTGTCGCTGTCACGCTGTGGGTCATCCGTGTGTCTTGCGGTGCGCTTACCGCCCTTTCTCCGGACTGTCAGTCATCCTGCGGCCATGCCAAAGACCCTTCGACTGACTACACCCTGGATTACGCCACCGGCCCCGGCAGCGTTTAGGAAAAACTTGCCGCGGTCATGATCGCTCCCTGCAGATAAGGAGAAAAACACAGGCGCATCATAGCACAGGACCATGCCGCCGACGCGCCGCATAAATCCGGCCACCGTCCGGCTGCATCTATTCAGGGAAGCCGGACCGGTCAAGGCTCCGGTGAAGAGTCTTTCAGGAAGATGAATTCCGATGTTCAAATGGCGAAAATTGCAGCTGATGCTGTTGCTGACGGCCATCCAGGCGATGATGATGGCCGGGCCGGCGATATCCGCCGACGATGACGCCGCAGCGGTCACCGCGACGCTGCTGGCGGACACCACCGCCATCCAGGCCGGCACGACCTTCCGTCTGGGCGTACTCTTTCGCATGGCGCCGGAATGGCACATCTACTGGCTGAACCCGGGGGATGCCGGGCTGTCCACCGCCATCGAATTTGTTTTGCCCGAAGGATTTACGGCCGAGCCCTTGCGCTGGCCGACGCCCATCCGCTTTGTCCAACCGGGGGACATCACCGGCTACGGCTATGACGGTGAAGTCCTGTTGTGGGCCGACATCACCCCGCCGCCGACCCTGCCCACGGACCAAACCCTTCCCCTGAAGGCGGAGGTGTCTTGGCTGAGCTGCAAGGACAAATGCGTGATGGGACAGGCTGCTCCCACTTTGGCGCTACCTGTCGGCGAGGCCCGTCCATCAGCGGCGGCTGCCACGTTTACGCGCTGGATGGGCCGCCTGCCGGAAAGGCTTGCGCCGGGCACATCCGGCGACGGCGTGAGCTGGCAGATGCGCTGGCGGCAGGAAGGGGCGGAATGGCGGGCCGAGGTGGATGTCCGCTGGGACATGGCGCCCGTGGCAGTCGAATGCTACCCGGCGGTGACGGACACCCTGCTGGTCCGTCATCGGGCCACCACCCTCGATGGACCGCGCAGCCGGATCGATTTGGACGTGGCCCTTCAGCCGGCTGTCGATCCGACGGACCTGGCGGCGGATTTTTTCGCGGTGATCCGGGCCCGCTGGGCCGCTGGTGATGAAAAGGCGTTCCAGCTCTTCCTGACGGCGCCGCCCGAACTCATGACGTCATCATCCTCGCACGCATTTCTGCATTTCACTATTTTGGAGGAGAAACAATGATGAACCGACGAATTCTGATTGCGACCCTGCTGGCCGCCGGTTTCCTGTTGGCCGGCGCCGGCCTGGTGACGGCCGGATCCGCCACCGCATCCCTGGGCCATCCGGCCCCGGATTTCAACCTGCGCGACACCAATGGCAACGAGGTAAAACTCTCGGAATATAAGGGGAAGATCGTGGTCCTGGAGTGGATCAATCCCGACTGCCCCTTCGTGCAGCGGCACTACAACAACGAGACCATGAAAAAACTGGCCGACAAGTACCGTGATCAGGACGTGGTGTGGCTGGCCGTCAACAGCACCCACTACATGGACGCCGCAAACAACAAGCAGTGGGCCGAACGCTTCAAGCTGCCCTATCCCATCCTCGACGACAAGACCGGCACGGTGGGTGAAACATACGGCGCCAAGACCACGCCGCACCTGTTCATTGTGGATCGCATGGGGAAACTGGTCTATGACGGCGCCATCGATGACGACCCTCGCGGTCAGAGCCAGTCACCGCTGTCCTACGTGGATAGCGCCCTGCAGCAGCTGGTGAAAGGGGCGGAGGTGGAGGTGACCGAAACCCGTCCCTACGGCTGCTCCGTCAAGTACAAGAAGTAATCTCCCGCTACCCCGGTTTCGCCGAAACCGGGGTAAATTCTTCCAGAATGCACATGAGCCAAATCGACGCAGCGGTCGCCCCGGGGGAAGGGGGCTTTTTCGCCTTCGTCCTCCTTCGCTCCGCGTCGCGGAGCGGCGGCGGACAGATCGAAGCTGCAGTACGGTGGCTGCCGTGAAAATTCCTTTCTTCATTCGTCCGGAATGTCTACAATAGGAAATCGTCCGGCGCCACGCTTTCCGGCGTCCGCCCATGTCCTCCGGAGTGCGATGACGGCATGTCCTTTCTAGAGACCTTCATCCTGGCCCTCGCCCTGGCCACCGACGCTTTTTCCGTGGGCGCAGCTGTTGGTCTGCACCACCGCCGGCCGCGCCAGATCTTCCGGCTGTCGTGGCACTTCGGTATCTTCCAGTCACTGATGGCATTCCTGGGTTGGCTGGCCGGCCGAATCGTGGTGCAGTATATCGGGGAGTGGGATCACTGGCTGGCGGCCGGCGTATTGATTCTGTTGGGGCTTCATCTCGCCTGGGAAGGTTGGCGGAACGAGCCGTCCTTACACAGCGCCGATCTGACCCGTGGATTCGCGATGGTGGGTCTGTCCATGGCCGTCAGCATCGATGCTCTGGCCGCCGGTCTCGGTTTGGCGGTCCTGCAAACGCCTCTGTGGCTGACCATCACCCTCATCGGGCTGGTGGCCCTTGCCGCCACCGCCGTCTCCATGCTCATGGCCGCGCGTATCGCCCGCTATCTGGGCCGCTACGGCGGTTTGGCAGCCGGACTGGTGCTGATTGTCCTGGGAATCCGTGTGGCGATTGTCGGCTGAAAGGCCGGGCGACCTCTCCCTGGTGACAACCGGTCACTCCGCCGGACCGACTCGGTGATGACGTCCACTCCGTGAATGAAAACCTGCCGCAGCCCTCTCAAACGGGCGATAAATCGGTCGAATGGAGCAGGCGACAGACGAATCCCACATGGCACAATTGGGGATTCTGTGCTTGGATGCGGTGTTTCTTCCGGGTGCGGGTACATGCCTCGGTGGTATGCGCATCGACGATATCCGTCACGATCCGGAACGTTTCATCCACGGAATGATTGTCATCGCCGTGCGCGGAGAGATGCACGTTTATGGCCGTGTGGGGGGATGCGGTGAAATCATTTTTTCAGGTAGACGATCATGTCGCCTTTGCTGTATTGCATCCATTTATCGATGCGAAAATGTCATCAGGGTCATTTTTTTAAGTATTGAAAAAAATTGTATTCTTTTCAATCATTCGTTTTACGATAAGGTAAGATTGTACTTCCACACGAAAGGCCGCCTGTCGATCGACCTGGACTGGGAGGCATGGACGGTTCAGCGTCGGCGCGGGACACCGGAAGGGCATGAACGGCACCTCTGCGACTGAAACCGGAGATCTGACGCCCGGGCTCACCCGGGGGGGGGCAAAGTTTGCTGGATGGGTGGCCGGCAATGGCGTCGGCCTGGGCTAGGGGTGGAACGGCACGCCGTTGAGGAGGGCGCCCAGGCTGTCCAGTACCGGAACACCGCAGGCCTCCAGTTTGGCGCGAGTCGAGTGGCCGCTGGGAATCAGGACGCAGTCGACGCCTATCTCGCGGGCCACGTCGAAATCATGGGCCGTGTCACCCACGTACACCACTTCCTGCGGCGCAACGTCCAGTTCCCGGATCAGGCGCAGGCCGTTGTCCCGCTTGCCGTCGGCGTAGTGGTCTTCGGCGCCCAGCAGGTTGCTGAAAAAAGGGCGGAGACCATAATGGGCGACAAATGATTGCAAGGTCTCGTGGCGATAGGCCGACAGAATAGACTGACTCAGTCCCCGCTGCGCCATGAAGGCGAGGACGTTCTCCGCCTGTGCCTGCAATCGACATTCGTATTTCCGCCGTTCGTACTCCTCAATGAATTCGGTGCCCGAGACGGAGAAGGATTCCCGGGTGAAGTCAAAGCCCAAGGCCAGATAATACTCGCGGACCGGAAAACGGAAGACCTCCATATAGTGCTGGTGTGTGATGGGGGCCAGTCCCCGGCGTCGCAGGCAGTCGTTCATGATGGCCACACACAGCCAGGCGTCGTCCAGCAGGGTGCCGTTCCAGTCCCAAATCACGTGGCGGTAAACGTCGAGGGGGGATGGTGACATGCGCCTGTTTCCGTTCGCCGGTCGGCTGCCCAAACCGGATCAGATGATCTTCTGGACGGACACCGGATGGTCCGGCAGCAGGGAGGCGTCGTCCCGGGTCTGGTCGGATACGACGACTGCATTGTCCGACAGGTCGGGCAGCGTCCGGGCGTAATTGTGGTCGGAGCGGAGTCCACCCAGCCACCAGCGGGAATCCTCGACGTAGATGATGTCGCCGTCCTCGGCTTTCAGTCGTTCCATCACCGCCGGCGGCAAGCCGATAACGCCTCGTTCCAGGGACGCATCCAGCCGCAGCTCAAGTCGACGGGCTTTCTTGCCTTTGGCGAGGTTGGGCTTGCCCCCCTTGTACTTTTCCATGGCGTAATCCAGGGAGTCGATGGTCAGCCCGCGGCTCTTCTCCGGCTTGTCGGGCCGGGTGGCGAAGGTGACGATGATGCCCACCACGGCCGTGACCACCATGCCGAACAGGGCCCGCATGTAGATGTATTCATCGTTTTTGGGGCCCAGGACGAAATCGGACAGGGGATCGATGATATGGGGATACCAGACGGTGACCACCGTCAGGATGCTGCCCAGGGCCATGGAGACACAGGCCGCCACGGCGTTGAAACGGCGCCAGAAGGCGCCCATGAAGATGGCCGTTACGATGGAGGGGATAATGATCATGATCCCCTTGTAGTGGATAGACATGAGAGTACCTTCCTGCTGGCTGAACCAGAACACCAGCAGGAGTCCGATGAAGGCCGTTCCGGCCGACACCCAACGGGCGGCGATGAGATAATGACGGTCGCTGGCTTCGGGTTTGAACAGGGGTTTGTACAGGTCGTAGATACCGATGGCGGCACAGGCGTTGATGAGAGTGTCGACGGTGGACATGAGGGCCGCCGTCAGAGCGGCGATAACAAAGCCGAAAATGATGGAATTCTGCTGCAGGGTCTGCCAGGTGACGACGATAAACGTATGGAAGTGGTTGGCGATGTGGATGGGGTCCAGCCCTTCCAGGGCGCCGCCGGCGGCGGTCTGCTTGGTGACGAGGGCCTTGGCGATCCAGCCCACGGCACCTACCACGATGGCCGACAGGGGCAGGGAAACCAGCACGTTGAACACGCCGGCCTTGCGGCCGTCGTCCACGCTCTTGAGGGCCAGGTAGCGCATGATGAAACCCTGGTTCATGTACATGAAGGCGATGCTGCCGGCCAGGGCCTCGCCCCAGAACAGGCCGGACGTGTTGAACTTGGCATCGTTGATGAGGTGGACGAAGGGCAGGCGATGGCTGACGGGGAGCCAGTCCCAGAACTCGCTGAGGCCGCCCAGGGCGATGATACCGGCCACGATGGCGATGCCGCCGGCGAGATAGAGCATGATTCCCTGGAAGAGATCGGTGAAAATAACAGCCGTCTGACCGCCGAAGGTGACGTAGCCGCCCAGGATCAGGGTGACGATGGGGACGGTGTAGATCATGGGGATGCCCAGCAGTCCCTCGATGGCCACACCGATGGTGAAGAGGTTGTACCCGATGTAGAAGAGCATGTAGGAGAGGATGATGGTCAGGGAAATGTAGCGGGCGGTGCGGTTGAAACGGCGCTCGAAGTACTCGGGGATGGAGCGGACCTTGGAAAAATAGATTATGGGCAGCCAGCCGAACAGGAACAGCGGCACGATGAACCACTCGTTGGTATAGGTCATGGCGCTGCTCATGCCTGTTTCGAAGCCCTGCTGCGAGTATTTCAGATAGCTGTAGGAGCCGATGCCGGTGGCCACCATGCTGGCCGCGCCCAGCCACCAGGCAAAGCGCTGGCCGCTATAGAAAAAATCGTTGATGTCCTTGCTGAACCGGGCGAAATAACCGCCGAAAATAGCGATGATGACGCAGTACAGGGCGATCATGATACCGATGGTCCAGAGGGCGGTAGTGGTAAGGTTCAGGCCGATGCTCTCCATCTCAATGGCCTCCCTTCACCGGAACTGACAGGGCGAACCAGATCCAGACGGCATGGGTGACGATGTAGAGGAAAAAACCGATCCAAAGCCAGATAAACCAGTAGCGGTCCCGCCGGCGCTGCAGCTGGCAGGCCCGGGTGCGCAGAATGACCAGGAGTCCGACGCCGAAAACCACTGATCCGAGACCATATTGGTACAGGAAGCTGGTCCAGGGATTGGCCTCGCCCAGCCAGCTGACGAACAGGCGCGGGAGAAAATAGATGAGAATGAGGGCTGTCGCGCCGACCACCGGCGCGATCCATCTTCTGGTTCCAGCGACGGTATCCATCCCGGTTCACTCCTTTTCGCCGATCTGTCCCGGTCCCACGCCGGGTGCCCCCTCGTCTCATCGCCTCACTGACAATGAGGAGTATGCTACCGTAATTCGGGCCACAATTCAAGAATACCCTTGCATTCATTTTTCATTCCGAATAGCTTGTAATACCAGCCTCCATGACTCGCTCGTGTGCGCTGGCGTCTTTGGCGAAGGCAGCCATGGCCGGGGCGGGCCGGGGCAATGGCAGGAGGTGAAACCGATGCGGATAATGGTGCTGGGCGTGGGTCAGCAGGGCCGGGCGGCCATGTATGATCTGTGCCGATGGGGGGACATAACGGAGGTGCTGGCCGCCGACCGGGACATGGCTGGCGTGGGGGCGTGGCTGGAAGCGCAGGCCTGGGGACGGCGGGTGCAGCGGGCGGCCATCGACGCCGGCGATCTGCCGGCCGTCGATCGCTTGTTGACCAGTTTCCGTCCGGATCTGGTGGTGGACCTGCTGCCGGTGACGTTGCATGACGGGGTGGTGGCGCGAGCGGTGGCACACGGTATTCATGTGGTACATGCCTCGTATGTGACGCCGCGGCAGGAAGCCCTGGCGGACCAGGCCCGGGCGCGGGGTGTCGCCATCCTGCCCGAATTCGGGCTCGATCCGGGGCTGGACCTGGTCCTGCTCGGTGAGGCCGTCCGGGGGCTGGAGCAAGTAACGGACATTCGCAGCTATGCCGCCGGTTTCCCGGAACGAACCGCCGCCGACAATGTCCTGCAGTACAAGGTCACCTGGAATCTGGAAGGCGTGCTCCGCTCCTACCGCCGGCCGGCCCGGGTAATCCGGAACGGCCGGGTGGAGTCCATCCCCGCCGCCGATATCTTCGCGCCGGCCAATATCCATCGCCTGCCGCTCCCCGGCCTGGGGGACCTGGAGGCCTTTGCCAACGGCGACGCGCTGCGCTACCTCTCGGTGCTGAACCTGGTCGGAACCGATCTCCGCCACCTCGGCCGTTACGTGTTGCGCTGGCCGGGTCACACGTGGCTTTGGAAAACACTGGTGGATATGGGGTTGCTGTCCGAGGAACCGGTCGTCGTGGACGGTCGACCGGTGGATCGGCTGCGCTATCTGGCGGCCTTGCTGGCGCCCCAGTTGAGCTATGGGCCGCAGGAGCGGGATGTGGCCGTGGTGCGGGTGGACGTGACGGGCCGCCGCGACGGTCAGCCGCGGCGCATGGTGTTGCAGCTGACGGATCACCGGGACCTGGACACCGGGCTGAGCGCCATGAGCCGGACGGTGGGGTTTACGGCCGCCATTGGGGCCCGGCTGATCCTGGACGGCAGGATCACGCGGAGAGGTGTCCTGTCAGCGGTGAGGGATGTGCCGTTCGCTCCCCTTGAAATGGAGTTGGCGCGACAGGGGATCCATGTTATCCGTCATGACTCCTGCCTGGATTGACACCTGTCTTGCCGCTGATCCCGGAGGTTACGCAGCCGTCTTGCCGGGCCACAGGAAGCGGTGCAGCAGAAACAGGCCGCCGGTCAGCCAACACGGTCCCACCATCAGGACATAGTTGAGCAACGGAAAACGGCCATAGGTCCACCAGATGTAAAACACCCCGAGTAAAAGAAAAAGAAGGCCACCGGCCAGTTCCCAGCGCCAGGCGATGATCAGGACGACCACGATGACCGCCGTGGGAATCAGGTGCATCAGCAGGGCGAGCAGGGAGAAATCCTCGCCGAATACGTCCAGGGCGAAGATGGAAATGAAGACGGCCAGCAAAATCCCCAGGATCCGTGGCGTCCAATAGAGAAAAGAATCCATGGCATGACTCCATATAGATGAGATATAAACAGTATATATATTTAATGATTTAATGTAAACAAAAATCAGCGGTCGTATTCCAGCAGAAAGGAGTGGATCCGGGCGGCGATTTCCACGGCGCCGTTGGTCCCGGCCGGTGGCGGCACAGGGACCTGTAGAAGGCGGCGGATTTTCTCGATCCAGGTATCGCCGGCGAAATCGGCGCGGGTGAAGGGCAGCCCGGCCATGTGGCGGCGAATGAAACGCACCAGGGGCCGCGATTCGATAAAGTGCGGCCGGGGCAGATAGCCGAATGGGGTGCCGGCATGGTAGACCTCGGCCAGGGTGCTGTAGCCGACCTTGCCGATGACGGCGTCGGCGGCAGCCATGATATCGGGATGATAGACGGGCGACCGGTGCGGCAGGAGGGTGAAGTTGGGCGGGGCCGGGGTGCTCTCGTCGCCGCCGCAAACCAGCAGGTGTATGTAGTCCGGCACGGTGTCGGCATGGAGGGCAATCGTCGGTGGCCAGAGAATGCCGCCACCGGTGATGACCACCAGTCGCCGGTCCGGAGGGATGCCCAGGCGTTGCCGGGTGACCGCCGCCGGGTTGCGGGGCGGGCGGCTGGCCGGGCCGGTGCAGGGCCGGTTTCGCCGCCGGCGGCAGACCGGTTCCGTCTGGATGTGGAGATCCGCCTGACGAAACAGGCGAGCAAGATAATCACCATGACGGGCGAAACCGGGGTGGGCGTTTACGTAGGAGCGATACACCCAATCCCAGGTGAAGTTTTCCACCAGCACGGCCGGCAAGCCGGCCGCCTGGGCGACGGCGATGCCCAGGGGGGCGATATCACACAGCACCAGGCGGCAGTGGAGGCGGCGCAGGGTGGCGGCCAGGTCGGCCACGAGAGCGGCGGGGAAGGGGAGAAAATCATCCAGCCGGGTCAGGGTCGCCGCCGCATCCTCATGGAACGGATCGCGCTGCACCATGCCGATGTCGGTGATGACTTCATGCCGACGGAACGTTTCGCCGAGGGAATCTTCAAAGAACCAGCCGGGTATGGTGGTGAAAATTTCGAAGAAATAGCCATCGTCACGGCGGCGCAGGGCGTCCATAACGGCCGTCGCCCGGGCGGCGTGGCCAAAACCATGGGGTGTGACAAATACGGCGATGGGGAGAGTCGATGACGTTGCCATGGATCTCATGTCCGTCCCGGTTTTCCACGCGACCGGTGGAAACCGTTCGGCGGACGATCATTATACCTGATGGCGGTCCGTTTGCGGCATGAACTTCGCCGGAGGAGCGATACCATGGCGCGCCGGCCGATGAATCACCAGCTGCCGTCGGAAGCAGGGTTGCGCCAGCCGTCCGGTTTCTCTACAATGAGAAGATTCCGCTTCCTCCGGCGATAGGCTGGAGCGGGCAGCGGTCTTTGCCATTCCGAAAAAGGAGTCAGGGCATGAAATCTATGCGCACGAAGAAAACGGTAGCCGGTTGGTGCGGGCTGCTGATTCTGCTGGCCGGCGGTTGGCTGGCCGGTTTTCTGCCGGCCGCCGAAAAACGGCCGCTGACGGTCCAGGACATTATGCGCTTCCGTCAGATCCAGCGACCGGCCATCGCCGATGAAGGCGGCTGGGTGGCCTACACGGCCCGGCCCGACCGGGGCAACCCGGAAGGGGTCGTCGTTTCGGCCGACGGGAAAACCCGCCACCGGCTGGAGCGGGGGGCGCGTCCGGTGCTGACGGCTACCGGTGAGTGGGCCACCTTTGTGGAGGAGCCCGACGCTGCTGCCATCGAGGCCGCCGGCAAGGACAAGAAGAAAAGGGAGCAGCTCACGAATGGTCTGCTTCTCGTCAACACCGCGACGGGTGAGCGATGGCAATGGCCCCGGGTCAAAGAATTCGCCCTGGCCCGCGACGGCGGCTGGCTGATCCGGTTACACCACCGGGAGCCCGAGGCCAAGGAGGCGCCCGGGACGGAAAAGGGTACTGAAGGGGCGGCGGCCGTCGCGACGGGAGAAGAGGCCGGGACCGGTCAGGAGCCTGAGAAGAAAAACGGCGAACCCAAAGAGGACAAATCGCTGGGTACCACCCTGGTGATCCGCCGGCTGGCGGACGGCGAGGAGTTCACCATGGAGCACGTGTCCCGTTTTGCCCTGGATCCGGATTCACCCACTCTGGTCTACGCCGTCTCTGCCCCGGGCGCCGAGGGGAATGGTCTGTTCCGCCGGGACCTGGAAAAGGACCCATCCGTCGCCGTTTCACTGATGGGCGCGACGGGCCGTTTTTTTCCCGAACTGGCCTGGAGTGAAACGGGCAGCCGGTTGGCGATCCTGCAAGGACCCAAACCCGATGAAAAGATCAAAAAATCCCGCCGCCACCGGCTGCTGGTCTGGGCGAAGGGAGAAGCCGACGTACGGCATGTCGAATCGGGGGATAACGGCTGGGCGTTTCCCGCCGAGGCCGACCCGAAGTGGACACGGGACGGCAAACGCCTCTTCGTCGGCCTGAAACCGGCGGAACTGTTCGCTCCCGATGCGGAGACCGCCGAACAACCAGAGGCACAATCCTCCACGGTCGAAGAAGTGGCTGCCGGTGAGGGGGTTGAGGCAAAACCTGAAGAAAAAGCTGAGGAAAAGATCGATCTCTTCGATGTGGACACCCTTCGCGACAAGCGCACCCTCACCATCTGGCACGGCGACGATCCGCGCATCAAACCCCATGAGATCAAGCAGTGGGATCACGAACAGAAACGCACCTACCCGCATATCTATCACTGGGACGAGGACCGGTTGGTTCGTTTGGCCGATGGCGAGGTGCCCGATGTCCGTCTTGGCGAAAATTCCCACAAGTTGCTGGCCAGCAGTGATATCCCTTACCGACGGATGACGACCTGGCGGGGCAGCCTCCGCGACTACTACGCCGTGGACCTGGCCACCGGTGAGCGTATCCTCCTGCTGCGAGGCTACCAGGGCTACGGCGCGCCGAGCCTCTCACCGGGCGGCGCCTTCGCCGTCTACTATGAAGGCGGGGCCTACTACCTGTTCGACTTCGACGCCGGTGAACGGCGAAACCTGACGGCCGGCCTCGGTGTGGAATTCGCCGACGAAGACCATGATTATCCCAGTCCGGCGCCTGGTTACGGCATTGCCGGCTGGATCGAGGGCGATGCCGCCGTACTGGTGTACGACAAGTTCGACATCTGGGTGCTGGAGACGCGCACCAACCGTCGCTATCGCCTGACGGACGGCGACGGCCGGACGCGGCAAGTGCGCTACCGGATCGTCACCCTCGACCCGGAGCGACAGTCTTACCGACCCGACGAGGAGCTTCTGCTCCTGGCCACATCTGAGCGCCTTAAAAACGACGCCTTTTGCCGGGCCCGCCTGGGCAAACCGGGAGTCGAGCCCTTGCTGGGGGCCAACAAGAAATTCCGGTTCCTGGCCAGGGCCCGGCAAGCGGACCTCATCCTCTTTACCCGCGAGGATTTCCAGGAGTTTCCCGATCTCTGGACCGCGGACACCCGGCTCTCCGTCCCACGGAAAATCAGTGACGAGAACCCCCAGATCGCGGAGTTCCGATGGGGCACTCCGGAGCTGGTGGAATGGTACAGTGCCGACGGCGTGCCGCTGCAGGGCGTGCTCATCAAGCCCGGCGACTATCAGCCCGGTACCCGCTACCCGGTCCTGGTGTATTTCTACCGCCTGTTCTCGCACCAGTTGTATGACTTCAACGAAATGACCGTCAACCACCGGCCGAATTTCCCCTTTTACACCAGCAACGGGTACGCCCTCTTTTTGCCCGATATCCGGTTCGAAGTCGGCACGCCGGGCTTATCGGCCGTCAAGTGCCTGGTGCCGGGTGTCCAGAAACTCATCGACATGGGTGTGGCCGATCCCGAGGCCGTGGCCCTGCACGGCCATTCCTGGAGCGGTTACCAGACGGCCTACGTCATCACCCAGACAGACCTGTTCGCCTGTGCCGTCGCCGGTGCCCCCGTGGCCAACATGACCAGCGCCTACAGCGGACTGCGCTATGAGTCGGGGATGGCCCGCCAGTTCCAGTACGAGGTCAGCCAGAGCCGGATCGGTGCCACTCTGTGGGAGCGGCGTGATCTCTACATCGAGAATTCGCCCGTGTTTTACGCCGACCGCATCCGCACGCCCCTGCTCCTCATGCATGGCGACGCCGACGGTGCAGTGCCCTGGGAGCAGTCCATCGAGCTGTACCTGGCCCTGCGGCGGCTCGACAAGGATGTGGTATTTCTGCAGTACCGGGGTGAACCACATCACCCACAAAAGTATTCCAACAAAGTGGATTACACCCTGCGGCTGAAGGAATACCTGGATCATTATCTGAAGGGGATGCCGGCTCCGGAATGGATCACCCGGGGCGAGCCGTATGACGGCGAAAAATAGGCGGTGCCGGGCGGGATGGCATCGCCCATCAGCGGGCGGTTTCCAGCAGGACAATCACATCGGTGTGATCCGCGGCGCGAGCCAGGTCCAGGGCGCGGCGGCCCTCGCCGTCACGCCGGGACGGATCGGCGCCTCTTTGCAACAGGATGCCGACCGTCTGGGCGTGGCCGTTTTGGGCGGCGCGCATGAGCGGGGTCTGGCCATCGTCGGCCGTGGCGTTGGGGTCGGCGCCGTGCTGGAGCAACACCAGCAGGGTGCCGAGATGTCCGTAACCGGCCGCCGCGAAGAGGGCGGTCTCACCGTTGTGGCGGCGGACATCCACCCGGGCGCCGCGATCCAGGAGCAGGCGGACGAGGCGGGAGTAGCCTCGCGCCGCTGCCTTGAGGATCGCCGTATCCCCGGTGGCCGCTTCCCGTGCGGCCACGTCGGCACCGGCGGTGAGCAGGTGCCGGGCCACTTTCTCGTGGCCCTGGGCGGCGGCCACCATCAGGGGGGTGACTCCCGACGACAGGGGCCGGTTGGGGTCGGCCCCGTGCAGCAGCAGGTACGACACCACCTCGTTGTGGCCCTGAAAAACCGCCTTGTGCAGTGGGGTTTCGCCGGATGTGTCCGCCATGTCGACGGCGGCACCGTGGCGAACCAGGAGGGCCACGGCCGGCCGATGGCCCGCGAAAGAGGCCGCGACCAGAGGGGTGACGCCCGTCGCGGCGGCGGGTTGGTCCACCGCGGCCCCGTAGCCGATCAGAAGTTCCATGACCGCCGGGTAGCCCTGCACCGCGGCCTTGAGCAGAGGGGTTTCCCCCGTATGGTCGGCCGCGTCCACGGTTGCGCCGCGGTCCAGCAGCACCCGTACCACGGCCGCATCATCCCGGAAGGCGGCGATGGCCAGGGCGGTTGCGCCGCTCTCGTGCCGGACATCGGGGTCCATTCCGCGGTCGAGGAGCAGGCGCACCATGTCCACGTGACCGGCCCGGGTGGCCAGGATCAGGGCGGGGATGCCCTCGGCGGTGGCGGCGGCAGGGTCCAGGCCGGCATCCAGCATGGACGTCACCGCGGCGATATCACCTCTCTCAATGGCCTGGACGAATTCCCGGCCGGCCGGCTGGTCGGCAGTCCGGCCGGAGCCGTTTCCTTCCGGGATGAGCACGAGGATGAGCAGAACACGGATGAGTGCGGTGGTCTTTCTCATGGCCCTATCGTAGCATGGAGGGAGGCGCCGCACGGTGAAAAAACATCGGCCCTGGACGAGTGAGCGGATGATAAGCCCTTGCATCCTTCCGGCGGCATCCGTAAAATAATTGAAAATGTGCGACACCTTCGGCACTTTCCCGGCAGCCGCAGCCTGGAAAGAAACCCCGGGCCCGTCCCGGATGGATGATACCCTTTGAAGCTCTCCGATTCTGTGCAGCTTGTCAGGGAGGCGGCATCATGAAAAATTCCGGACTGGCCAAAACGTTCGGACCCAAGGCGCGCCTCGGTACCGAGGTGGTCGCCGGCGTGACCACCTTTCTCACCATGGCCTATATCATCTTCGTCAACCCGGACATCCTTTCCGCGGCGGGGATGGACAAAACCGCCCTGATCGTCGTCACCTGTCTGGTGACCGGCGTGATCACCATCGTCACCGGTCTGGTGACCCACACACCCCTGGCCATGGCGCCGGGCATGGGGCTCAATGCCTTCTTCGCCTTTACCCTGGTGAAGAATCAGGGCATCACCTGGCAGATCGCCCTGGGTATCGTGTTTATTTCTGGGCTCTTTTTTCTGATTCTCACCACCCTGGGACTGCGCCAGAAACTGATGGACGCCATCCCCGCCGAGCTCCTGGATGCCATCGCCGTGGGCATCGGGGTTTTTATCGCCTTTATCGGTCTGCAGAACATGGGTCTGGTGGTCAAGAACCCGGATACCGCCGTGGCCGCCGGCCCCTTCACCCCGGCGGTGCTCATCGGCCTGGCCGGCCTGCTGCTGATGGTCTTTCTGGAATCGCGTCACGTTCGGGGATCCCTTCTGATCGGTATCGTGTTCGCCACCATCCTGTCCATCGGTTTCGGCCATGCCACGCTGCCCGACCGGGTAATTTCCCTGGACATCGACGTCTCGCCCATTGTGGCCCGGCTGGATATCTGGGGCGCCTTGAAGGTATCGTTCCTCGCGCCCATCTTCACCCTCATGTTCATGGACCTGTTTGACAGCCTGGGCACCCTTCTCGGCGTGGCCCGCGAGGCGGACATGATGGATGCGGACGGCAATGTCCCCATGCTCAACCGCTTGCTGACGGTGGATGCCGGCGCCACCATGTTCGGTGCTTTTTGCGGGACCTCCACCACTACGGCCTATGTGGAGTCGGCTTCCGGCATCGCCAGCGGCGGCCGGACCGGTCTGACGTCCGTGGTGAACGGCTTGCTCTTCCTGCTGGCCATACCGCTGGTGCCCCTGCTGGTCATTGTGCCTTCCCATGCCACGGCGCCGGCGCTGATCATGGTGGGTTTTTTCATGATCCGGAATATCCTGCGGATCGATTTTCGCCGGCTGGAAATCGGATTCCCGGCGTTCATCATCATCATCATGATCGCCCTCAGTTACAGCATCAGCACCGGTCTGGCCTTTGGTTTCCTGTCCTATTCCCTGATGAAGATTTTCACCGGCCGAATCAGGGAAATTTCGCTGACCCTGTGGGTGATCAACCTGATGTGCCTGTTGTTTTTCGTGGTCTGAACGGGTGCCCCCGCCGCCGGGCCCGGGATTGTCGATCCGAACCGGCGGTTCGACACTTTTGTCGAATGAATGTCGCCGCTGTATACTGCGGCATCTAATTGTAAAAAAAGGAGATTTCGGTCGATAGAGATGTTGCAGGGTTGCTTTCGGAGTGCGCCACTCGTGTGGCATCGCCCGTGCAAACGACTCTCCTTTCCTGCGGGGTGAACCGGATTCGAGGTTTTCCGCCCGTGAAAAGAGAATTTGACCGACAATCGATATAATCCGTGAAGGAGTCGTCAATGGTGCGAAAGATCATCTATTCCAGCCTGTTCCTGTCGCTATTCTCTCTTGGGGGCCTGGCCCAGGACACGGCCGAGATCGCCCGGCACGCGACCGAAAAATCGCCCGGTTTCTTCGATTTCCTGGTGATGCCGCAATTCATCACCAAGTACGTGGTCATGATCATCATCGCCTTGCTGGCGTTTGCGCTTCTCAAAACGCGCAAGATGCAATCGGGCATCAAGGTGCTGATCCTGGTCATTTCCACCCTGCTGTTCGGCATCGCCGGCAATTTCGTGGCCGTTTTCGCCATGCACCCCTCGCCCATGTGTGCCGTGGAAAAGTCCATGCTGTTCGGTTTTCGAATTCCCATGATCATTACCCTGGCGGTGATCCTGCTGCTGACCTTCGTGGGGCCGCGTTTGTTCTGCGGCTGGGTGTGTCCCGTGGGTGCCGTCCAGGAGCTGGTGGCCATGCTGGCCGATCGCCTCAACCTGAAGCGCATCAAGTACAATTTTATTCTTGCCAACGGTATCCGTATCGGAATCTTTCTGGCGTTCCTCTTTCTGAGCGTGACCATGGTGCTGACATTCACACACGAGGGGCGGGTCTTTCCCTTGTCCATCTACAATTATATCAACGCGTTTCATGGATTCGAATTCGGCGCCCAGCCCTCGGCGCTGGATTACGTCATCAATTTTCTCCCCCTGGTGCTGAGCCTGGTCCTGGCCTTCAAGCTGTACCGGCCTTTCTGCCACCTGGTCTGCCCCATCGGCATGGTGACCCATTTCACCGAGCAGTTTTCCCTCTATAAAATCCGGCTGAAAACGGACGCCTGCACCGATTGCGGGATATGTGTGAAAAAGGCGCCCTGCCCGGCCATGCCGGAGATCCTCAAGTCGGCCACCCTGCGCCCGGATTGCTTCGCCTGCAATGTCTGCCTGGACGTCTGCCCCGAAGACGCGCTGGATGTGGGATTGCAGCGGACGATCCGGTCCTGATGCTCCGGGCCGGTCGCCCATTCGGCGGCCCGGCCCGTGTCCCCCGGAAAGTTTTGTGTACAGGGAGGTGGCGTCATGCGGCGATGGATGACCGGCTGGTTACTCTGCGGATTTTGGATGGGCGTTTTTCTTGGCTCGGCCGCCGGCCAGGTGGATGAAGCGGCCTGGAGCGTCACGGCCACGCTGAACGCCTCCAGCCATTACGTGTGGCGCGGTTTGCGACTCAGCCGGGGGCTGGTGTTTCAGCCCGAGGTTTGTGTTGCTCACGGCGACTGGTCCGCCACGTTGTGGGGGAACGTGGACGCCCGGGAAGAACGCTGGAACGAAACGGACATCCTGCTCACCCGCGCCTTCGAATGGGAACGGCTTACCATGGAAATCGGGTATATCTACTACCATATGCTCGATGCCGACGACACCCACGAGGTCTCGGCCGGTCTCTGGCTCGACATGCCGCTGGCCCCGGGCGTGCAGTTCTACTATGATTTTGCGGCCGGCGACGGCGGTTACGTGGAAGCCTCGGTCAATCCTGTCCTGGTACTGGGCGAGGGGGTGGAACTGGAACTGCGCGGGGCGCTGGGATTCAATCTGCATAACCGGGTCATGGCCGAATTCGAGGACGGCAGCTCATACGCTGGTGTGTACAGCGGCGACGTTCTGGCCGCCGCTCACCTGTCCCTCACCGACCATTGCACATTGGTGCCGTATCTGGGCTACTCCCTGGCCCTCGGGGACAAGGCCGTGGCGGTGTTTCGCGATTACAGCCAGGAAGGCCGGTTGCAGACCCCATATGGCGGGATTCGGCTGGAGTGGGCGTTCTGAGGGGCGTTTACGGATCGTCCGTGGCGCCTTCCCCGGAGCGAAAGGAGGTCTGCCGCTGCAGCAGTTCCCGGGTCAGGCGGATGGCTTCTTCCATGCTTTCCGATGAGGCGATACCCTTGCCGGCGATGTCGAAGGCGGTGCCGTGATCCACGGACGTGCGCAGAAAGGGCAAGCCCAGCGTGATGTTGACGGCTTTTCCGAAAGAAATCAATTTGACGGGGATCATCCCCTGATCGTGATAATGGGTGATAATGACGTTGAACTCGCCGTTGAGGGCCCGCAGGTAAATGGAGTCCGCCGGGTAGGGACCGGACACCGGAATGCCCTCTTCCTGGCATTGGGTGATGGCCGGACGGATGACCATGTCTTCCTCCATTCCGAACAAGCCGCCTTCTGCCCCATGGGGATTGAGGGAGGCGACGGCGATGGCCGGTTCCGGCTGATACTTTTTCAATTCGTGATACGTGAGGCGGATGATCTCCTGCACATGCTCCCTGGATAAGAGACGAATGGCCCGGGACAGAGGCAGGTGCGTGGTACCGACGATGGTCCACAGCTTGTCGGCATGAAACGACATGGCGAAGCGTTTGGTGCCCGTGAGGGAGGCCAGAAATTCGGTGTGACCCGGGAAATTGTAGCCGGCCAGATGAATGGATTTTTTGTTGATGGGCGCGGTGATCAGGGCGTCCAAAACACCGGCCAGGCAGAAATAAGTCGCCTGCTCGATATACTCCATGGCCGCCTTGCCGTAATCCGCCCGCTCCACACCGAAGCGAATCCGGCCATGGACGTTGGCCAGATCAACGATACAGGTTTCCGCCGGAAACTGATCGGCACACGTGTCCAGCGGGACCACGGGCCACTGGAATTCCATCCCCAACCGCCGGGCATTTTCATACAACACCGTGGCGTCGCCGAACACATAAAACCGGACATCCGTATAGGACGCGGCCTGCCCAATGGCCTTCAGGATGATCTCCGGGCCGATTCCGGCCGGTTCACCCATGGTGACGGCAATTTTAAGCATGATTCTCCTGCGTGCATGTGTGGTGGTTCAGGAAGCGCGGCGGGAGAAGATAGGGCTACCTTTCCAGGGACTCCGTTTTCTTGCGCCGGGGTCGTCGCCGCAGCGAAGCTTCGTTGCCTCCGTAAGAGGCGGTCTCTTCCTCCTCCTTGTACATGTAAAGAATGCTCGATTTATACAAAAGCAGATTCGGGGCGTTGTCCCGATTCAGCTTGATGCAATCCCGGTCATACCACTCAATGATTCCCTGCAGCTTTTCGCCGTTGTTCAGATGGACGATCATGGGTGTTCTATTGTTCATCTGCTTGACATAATAAAAATTTTCGGCAAAGGTCTGATCCGGAGGTACACGCTTCCGTCCCTGGGTTTGCGCATACTTGGCGGCGGTCGTCGAGACGTCCGCCAGGGACGGCCGGATCAGTTTGCGGTTAACCATCGTTCCTCCTTCAGGCCACGTTGAATCAAGAGGTTAGATTTTTGGATTCCTCGGGTGCCAATGACGCGTGTGCGTGCCGCAACGATTGGTATTATCGTATTATATCTGGAGTACTTTTACAAGGGAAAAGCACCCATCCCTTAATCCAGCATGGAGGCCGCCTCGTCTTCATTGATCTCCCGGATGTCGTCACCATTGGGCGCTCCGTTATTCTCCGGTGGATGCTTTTCGTACATAAGGCAGCACATCAGCCGGCCACAGACACCCGAAAGCCGTGCCGGATTCAGATTCAGGCATTGCCGCTTGGCCACCTTGATGGAGACGGGGTGAAAGTGCTTCAACCATGACGAGCAGCAGAGCGGCAGGCCGCAGCAACCGACTCCGCCCAGGAGTTTGGCCTCGTCACGGACACCGATCTGGCGCATTTCGATCCGGGTCCGCAGGGTGGAAGCCAGATCCTTGACCAGGGCGCGAAAGTCCACCCGGCCGTCGGCGGTGTAATAGAAAATGACCTTGCTGCCGTCGAAAATGAATTCCACCCGGGTGAGTTTCATGACCAGCTTGTGTTTTGCCGCCAGCCGGAGGAAGACGGATTTGGCCTTTTCCTCCCGGTACCGTTTTTTCTGGTACTGGGAATCGTCACGATCGTTGGCCAGGCGCAGTACCTTGCGGTAGCCGGCGTTGTTGTCGGGGACATCGGCGGGCGCCACCACGTTGATCACCTTGCCCAACTCCATGCCCCGATCCGTGTGCACGATGCAGCAATCTCCGCGGCGGAGCGTCAGCGACTGGGCGATATAGCGTCCCACCAGGCAACAATCTTCAATCTTGATATCGACGAGCTGAATCATACCGCTCTCTTCGCAGGATCCGCGATCGATGTTTCAGAAACAGGTTCTGCAGGCCCAGCTCGGCGTTGATGTTATATTTCAATCGTCGATAAAAGCCTTCCAGGTCAATCAGAAGCTCATCCACGATATCATCCTGAAACGAGCGGCGCAGTTCCCTGAGCGTTTCCAGACGACCGAAATGCACGATGTGATCGCGGTCCTTAAAAACTTCCATTATAATAAATTCTCGCAGAATTGAAATCAATATATTCGCAAAAAGGTCGGCCTGTTCCGTCTCCGCTTTCCAGTGGGCGGCCACCCTGGACAGATGCTCCAAAAAATCGGCATCGTCGGCCAGGGTCATGGTTCGCAGCAGCTTGAACGATTCGTCCTCCAGCTCCTGCACGGTCTCGAGGTTGAGTTCCAACGCGGCGCCCAGACTGCCGTGGGCGAGGCGGGCGACCTTGGCGGCGTCTCCGGGCGTAAAATCATGATACCGGACCAGCGCATCCTCCAGCTCAGTCGTAGGGATGGGCATGAATTTCATGATCTGGCAGCGGGAACGGATGGTGGGCAGCAGGGCGTAAAAGTTGGTCGTCAGCAGGACCAGAATGCTCTTGGTGGGCGGTTCTTCCAGTGTTTTCAGCAGGCTGTTGGCCGCCTCCTCGTTCATCCTTTCGGCACCTTCCAAAATGAATAACCGGCGATTTCCCTCCGACGGCAGGAACTGAATGTCCTGGATGAGTTGACGGATCTGGTCGATCTTGAAGACCTTGGTTTCGGGCAGGATGACCTGCACATCGGGATGGTTGCCGGTGTTGATCTTGCGGCAGCTGGAACACTGTCCGCAGAAGTACAGGCCGGGACTGCCGGCCCGGCAGTTGAGGCTGCGGGCCAGGTTCAGGGCCAGGCGCTTTTTGCCCAGGCCGTCGGGTCCCGAGAAAATGTAGGCCTGGGCCAGGGTGCCGGCCAGGATGCTCTGGTGCAGCAGGAGGCGGATGGGACGATTGCCGATAAATTCCTCGGTCATGACATCTTCCGTTTCAGCTGCGGCGGCAGAGCGTCCACGAACCGGGTGAGGAGGAGGGTGAAGATCCGTTCCGGCGTGCCCTGGGCCGGGATGACGGCGAAACGTTCCGGTTCTTCCCGCACCAGCTGCCGGTAGCCTTCCTGAACGCGCCGGTGAAAGGCGATGGCCTCGTCGTCGAAGCGGCTTTCGGTGCGCGCCC
This sequence comes from Acidobacteriota bacterium, assembly GCA_016935015.1. Lineage (GTDB taxonomy): Bacteria > Acidobacteriota > JAAYUB01 > JAAYUB01 > JAAYUB01 > JAFGRT01. The sequence continues at coordinate 30,766 of JAFGRT010000027.1, forward strand.
GGGCGTCGGTTTCGTTCCGCCGGCGGGCGCGGATCAGGGCCTCCTCGGGCGGCAGATCCAGCAGCAGGGTCAGATCCGGTGGCAGGAGCTGGAGCGGAGCGGCCAGGGCGGCGATGGTTGGCCGGGGGATGCCGCGGCCGAAGCCCTGGTAGGCGATGGTGGCGTCGTGGTAGCGGTCGCAGAGCACGATTCTTCCTTCGGCCAGGGCCGGCCGGATTTGCTGGTGCAGATCCTGGACGCGGTCGGCCAGGTAGAGCAGCAGCTCCGCCAGCGGCGCCCGCGGCGGGCCTTGGGGATTCAGCAGGATACGGCGGACCTCCCGGCCGAAGGGGGTTCCACCTGGTTCCCGGGTGCAGACATGAGGAATGCCCCGGTCGGCCAGCCGGCGGGCCAGCAGGTCCATCTGCGTGCTTTTGCCGCAGCCTTCCACCCCTTCAAGTGTTACGAACATGCCGCCGGTGTTGACCTTGTTCATGCGCGCTCCCGTGAGCGTATGATAACACACGGCCGGGGAGGGACCAATACTTCCCTTTACACCTTGTGAACCCGAAGGGTATAATCGAGCCGGGCCTGGCTCCGGTCCAGGCCTGGCTGGCCAGGCGCCCGGGTAAAGGAGGATCCGTGAATTCCATTCGTCGCAATTATCACCAGGTTCTGGAACGCATGGCCGCCGCAGCGCGACGCGCTGGACGAGATCCCGCCGGAGTGAAGCTGGTGGCGGTGGCCAAGACGTTCCCGCCGGCGACGGTCATGGCCCTGGCGGCGGAGGCGCCGGTGATCATCGGTGAAAATAAGGTGCAGGAGGCCGAGGAAAAAATTCCGCAGGTCGAGCCCGCCGGGGCCTTTGAGTGGCACATGATCGGCCACCTGCAGTCCAACAAGGCCCGGCACGCTGTGGAGCTGTTCCACATGATCCACTCGGTGGACAGCCGCCGCCTGCTGGACCGGCTCGAGCGGTATGGTGGTGAACTGGGCAAGGAGCTGCCTGTATTGATCCAGGTGAACGTCGGCGGCGAGGCCAGCAAAAGCGGTTGCGAGGAGGCGGAACTGGAGGATATTCTGGCAGCGGCCGCTGGATTGCGGTGGTTGCGGGTCCGGGGACTAATGACCATCCCGCCGTTCCTCAACGACCCCGAAGATGTCCGGCCCTATTTCCGGCGGCTGCGCCGGATGGCCGAAATTCATGATGCCCGCCTGCCTTCGGGGTTGTCCCTGACGGAACTCTCCATGGGCATGTCCCACGATTTCGAGGTGGCCATCGAGGAAGGCGCCACCCTGATCCGGGTGGGCACGGCTGTTTTCGGCACGCGCGATTGAATTCCACGACAAGCTGTCAAGAGAGAATAATCAGGTGGTCTGGGCCGGGGCGGGGACTGATTTTCTCCTCCACCAGGGCGTGCCCGTACCGAACCGGGTGGTCAGGGTGACGCCTACCGCCAGGATGAGGGTGGCCAGATGGACCAGTACGCTGAGGCCGGGTACGAACTTGACGAGGGTCCACAGAATGATGGCCATTACCAGTCCGACGATGACGGACTTGTTCCGGAAACGCAATCCGCGCACCAGCCATTCGCCCACGACGCAGAAAACGACGGTAATGCCGAACAGCCAGGTGGCCAGAATGAAGAGCAGAAGCAGCAGAAACAGCGGAATGCCGATGAGGATCAGACAGAGGGCCAGAAACAGCAGCAGGAGGAGCAGCAGGCCGGTGATCCCCACGACGCCCATGCTGGCCGTGTAGGACATGTCCCGGCGAAGGCGGCCGCTGGCGAAGGAGATGTGGGCCGGGAACAGCTTGATAATGACGATGCAGACCAGAAACAGGAGCAGGGAGGAGAATATTCGGCTGGCGATAAAGGTCAGGCTGTAGTCGTATGAGAGGAGGAAACCGGCCGGATCCGTGAAAATCTTTCGGACTTCCTCTTCCAGAAAGGGAGTGGTAAACCATTTGCCCTCATGGACGGCCGTGGGGGCCATCTTGTGGAGGCTGCCCACCAGGATGACGTCGCCCTGGATTCTCGCGCCGTCATTGACGACGAGACGACCGCCGATGACCGCCACGTCGCCGATGACCGTACCGTTGATGGTCAGCTCCGAGCCGGCAGCGAAGACCCCTTTTTCGGCCCGCCCGTCGATGATCACCGGACTGGAGATGGAGATCACCAGGTCGCGGGCGATATCGTTGGCCTTGATATGGATGACCGGCTGTTCCGCGGCCGCCGGAGCGGCGGCCAGGAAGCCGCCGGCCAGCAACCCGCCCAGGATGGCTAGAAATGTCTGGCGCATGAACCTCTACTCAGTTCAGTTTTCGGAAATGAGGCTGAAAAATCCGCGACGCCAGGAAAAAGGTGGTCACGAAGAAGACGGCCAGCACGGCGAAAAGCACGTGGACCTGGGGTGACAGCACCAGTGCCTGTCCGAGATTTTTCAGAATAAACGTTAACCCTTCCACAAAGAACAGACCCACCGATCCCAGAATCCGGACCAGGTGCAGTACGAACATGAACCCGTCGATCACCACCGAGAAAATATTCAGCAGGACGCCGTTCCACCATTTCAGCGAAACGATGTCGGCCACGGTCCGGGCTTGCGCGCCTACAATATACGACATCAGGCCCACCAGGGCAAAGGCAATTGTTGCCGCCACCGCCACAATCCTTTCCCGGGAGGTGGTTAGAAAATTGCGAAGGGGGATGGGAATCTCGGCCATCACGTGACTGAGCAGGTCCTCGCTCATACGGACGTCGCAGGCATGCTGGAGGGCGTTCCGGATCAGGCGATGCTCCTGGAGCAGGCCGCGGCAGGTGGGACAATGGGCGATATGCTGCTCCATGCGGAGCATTTCGCTTTCCGGCAGTTCGTGCTCAATATAAAGAATCACATTGATTTCGCTGCAGATGGGGTGCATTACAATTTTCCTTCCAGTTTTTTTCGCAACAGCTCACGGCCTCGAAAAATCCGGTTTTTCACCGTTCCGATGGGAATATCGCACACCTCGGCGATTTCCTGATACGAGCAGTGGTTGATGTGACGCAAGGTGATCACTTCCCGATACTCCAGCGGCAAGGATTGAACCGCCTCATTGAAATGCTGAACGAATTCAAAATTGCACAACTTGTCTTCCGGCGTCACGTCCGGCGACGGCACCTGAAACGTCAGCTCTTCGTTCCGGGTGCGCTGCGGCTCGTCTATGGAGCGCAGGTTCAGTTGCTTCTTCCGCAGGTTGTCAATGGCCGCGTTGCGGGCGATGCGGTACAGCCACGTGGAGAACCGGTAATTCTTGTCGTACTTGTCCAGCGCGTAATAAGCCTTGACGAACACTTCCTGCGAGATGTCCAGTGATTCCTCATAGTCCATCACGTAGCGGTAAATGTAGTTCACGATCGACTTTTCGTAACGCTTGATCAATTCCGCATACGCCTCCGCGTCGCCTTTGAGGACTCTGTTGATGACATGCAACTCGAACTCGTGCGTTCCCGTCAAGTTCACTTTTGTTTACGCTTACCGGGGTGGTATGTTTCAAATTCTGGCTGTGCCGGCGGCCTTTGTCCGCGGGCGCAAGCCGCATGATTTTAGCATGTTTTTCAAAGATTTCACACAATTTGGGCAGTGTCGACCGCGTCTGCCGGAACGAAAGGCGCCAGGCTAGAGCGGATACGGCACGATCTTATCACGCCGCACCGTTGCCCGCACCGTCCCGCGCAGGGTCCAGTTCAGGAAGGGGGTATTGACGGATTTGGAGGCAAACCCAGCCGGTTGGACCGTGGTGACAGCCGACGGGTCAATGATGGTGACCAGGGCTTCGGCGCCAGGTGTAAAGGTGCGCGGACCGGCCGACATGATGGCCGCCGGCCGTACGGCGCAGAGGGTCACGATCCGGTCCATGGTCAGGATGCCGCGATGGTAGAGCTGATCCATGATGAGGGGCACCGCCGTCTCCAGACCGATGATGCCGAAGGGCGCCTCCCGGAAACCGCGGGCCTTCTCTGATGGAGCATGGGGCGCGTGATCCGTGGCGATGACATCGATGGTGCCGTCTTGCAGTCCGGCCAGCAAGGCGGCCCGGTCGGCCTGGCTGCGCAGCGGCGGATTCATCTTGAAATTGGGGTCGGGTCCGGGCATGTCGTCCACCGTCAGGGCGAAATGGTGGGGAGTGGCCTCAGCGGTAACCGGATAGCCCCGGGCCTTGGCCCAGCGCACCAACTCCACGCCGCGGACCGTGGACAGATGGGCGATGTGGACCGGGCAACCGATTTCCGCGGCCAGGAGAATGTCGCGGGCGATGTGCACTTCCTCGGCCAGGGGGGTGATGCCCGGCAGGTCCCATGCCCGGGCGCGGCTGCCGGCGTGCATCACGCCATCGCCGGCCAGGGCTTTGTCCTCACAGTGGTCGATGATCACGCCGCCGATCTGACGCACCGCCTGCATGGCCCGCCGCATGGTCGCGGCGCTGATCACCGGCTGGCCGTCGTTGGAAAAGGCATAGCAGCCCAGCGAGGCCAGCTGGACCAGCGGGGCCAGTTCCTCGCCCTGGCTGCCCACGGTAATGGAGCAGATGGGCAGGACATCGGCAAGGTCGACCTCGTGCGCCTTGGAAAGCACATATTTCAGTGTGCGCGGCGAATCACACACCGGCTGGGTGTTGGGCATAGGCGCCACGGCGGTGAAGCCGCCGCGCGCCGCCGCCAGGCAGCCGGTGGCGATGGTCTCCTTGTGTTCAAATCCGGGTTCGCGCAGGTGGACGTGCATGTCCACGAAACCGGGACAAACGAAGCAGTCGCTGGCGTCCACCACCACCTGAGTGGTGGGGTGTTCCATGGTGATTCCCTCCACCCGTCCCGCACGAATGAACAGATTGGCCCGGCGGTGGAGGCCCTGTTCCGGATCCACCACGGTGCCATTGCGGATAAGAATGCTGTCATACATGGGCAATCACCTTTCCTGTCCCCGGCGGGGGAAATCTGTTTTGGCGACGCGACCCTCGCCGGTCCGGGGCTTTCGCGATCCCGGACCGGCCGACGCCGGAACCGCACCGGATCATTGTAGCAGATAGAGTCCCGGCGGCAATGCAATTTCCGCGGTGACAGGGCGGCGGAGATTCCGGCCGGCGAGAGGGGTGGATCCCACGATGGCGGGAATGGCGGTTGCCTTTTGGTGGCCGGACTGCGTATAATGTGGGCGCTTGTCCCGACGGCTTGTTTTCGGGTGGCGGGACCGGGGTTTGTGGTACCGATCATGGCTTCAAGGAAGGAACATGGACAAGAAACAACCAATGACCTACGCCGCTTCGGGGGTGGACATCGATGCCGCCAACGCGGCCAAGTCCCGGATCCGGGAACTGGTCCGTTCCACCTACAATTCCCGGGTTCTTTCGGAAGTGGGGCTTTTCGGCGGTCTCTATCATCTCGAAGACGCCGCCGGTGGCGACACGGTGCTGGTATCCAGCGCCGACGGCGTGGGGACCAAACTCCGGATCGCCTTCCTGACCGGTATTCACCACACCGTCGGGCGCGACCTCGTGGCCCATTGTGTCAACGACATCCTGGTGCAAGGGGCGGTGCCGCTGTTTTTTCTGGATTACATCGCTACCGGCAAGCTCGAGCCCGAAGTCGTGACCATGCTGATCAGTGGCCTGGTGGCCGGCTGCCGGGATTCGGGCTGCGTCCTCATCGGCGGCGAAACAGCGGAGATGCCTGACTTCTATCAGCCCGGCGAGTATGATCTGGCCGGTTTCATTGTCGGTGTCGTGCGGCGGGAAAACATCCTGACCGGCGAGGCCGTCCGGGTGGGCGACACCCTACTCGGATTGCCGTCCCGGGGATTGCACACCAACGGGTATTCCCTGGCCCGCCGCATCGTCTTCGATCGTCTGAAGCTGACGGTGGGGGATCATGTGCCGGAGCTGGGCTGTACCGTGGGCGAGGAGTTGCTTAAGCCGCACCCGTGTTATCTGCCGGCGCTCCGTGACTGCCTGGACCGGAAGCTGCTCCACGGTCTAGCCCACATCACCGGCGGCGGGTTGCTGGAGAATATCCCACGCATCCTGCCGGCCGGCTGTGCCGTGGAACTGAACCGTTCCGCCTGGGAAGTGCCGCCGGTGTTCCGCTTTTTGGCCGCCGCCGGCCAGGTGGAGGATAAGGAAATGTTCCGGGTATTCAATATGGGTGTCGGCATGGTGGTCATCTGTGCCCCCGCCGATGTGGGCGAGGCGCTCCGTCGGATGACGGAGGCCGGTGAGCGGCCGTTTGTCCTGGGCACGGTGACGGCCGGCGACGGCAAGGTGGTGATCCGGTGAAGGCCCGGCTGGGAATCCTGCTGTCGGGGCGCGGTTCCAACTTCCTGGCCATCCACCGGGCCACGGTCCGCGGGGAGCTGGCGGCGGAAATCAGCTGCGTCATCGCCAACCGGGCCGACGCACCGGGGCTGCTCAAGGCGCGGGAAATGGGTCTGCCGGCCTATTTCGTCCGGACCCGGGGCGATCGTGAGGCCTACGAGACGGAAATGGCCGCGTTGCTGGAACAGCATCGGGTGCAGCTGGTCTGCCTGGCCGGTTTCATGAAGATACTCGGCCCGGTGCTGTTGCGGCAGTTTGCCGGACGGATTCTCAACATCCATCCGGCGCTGCTGCCCGCTTTTCCGGGACTGCATGCCCAGGAGCAGGCCTGGCGTTACGGCGTCAAGTATGCGGGCTGCACGGTCCATTTTGTCGATGCCGGTGTGGATACCGGGCCCGTCGTCGCCCAGGCCGTGGTGCCGGTTCTGGACGACGACACTCCCACTGCGCTGGCCGACCGGATTCTGGAGCAGGAACACCGTCTTTACGCTGAGGCGATCAAATTTGTCATTGAAAATCAATATGTTATTGACGGTCGGCGGGTGATGAAAAAAAAATAAAAAAAGGCTTGCATTCGAAAAATATCCCCGTATAATACGGCCTCGTTCGGTTGCGATTTTGGTTCTTTACACTGGCTGGACAGAACGATTCCCCAAACAATTTACGTTTCGAATGGCCGGGTGAAAAAAATACGAAAATTAGTATTGACATCCGGGATGGGAATCGGTAGAATCAAAAATTGCCCCAAACAAAGAGGCATTGAAATCGATCTTTGAAAACTAGGATGAGCGTTGCCCGTTAATTTCAAATGAACAGACTGTATAAGTCTGGACAAACTCTTGTTAAACAAGCCTTTACAGGCTTCAGAATTCAATTGGAGAGTTTGATCCTGGCTCAGAATGAACGCTGGCGGCGTGCGTAACACATGCAAGTCGAACGTGAAAGCCTGCTTCGGCGGGTGAGTAAAGTGGCAAACGGGTGAGTAACACGTGGGTAACCTGCCCTTTAGTGGGGGATAACCTTGCGAAAGCGGGGCTAATACCGCATAATAAGATGCTAAATATTTAGTCATCTTTAAAGCCTTTGGGCGCTAGAGGAGGGGCCCGCGTCCCATTAGCTTGTTGGTGAGGTAACGGCTCACCAAGGCCACGATGGGTAGCCGGCCTGAGAGGGTGTCCGGCCACACTGGGACTGAGACACGGCCCAGACTCCTACGGGAGGCAGCAGTGGGGAATTTTGCGCAATGGGCGAAAGCCTGACGCA
>JAFGRT010000178.1 GCA_016935015.1 Acidobacteriota bacterium
CAGACGCACTTCTCCAATGTCATCCTCCACCTGAAAGGGATGTTTTGATAGATCAACCGCCATCACCGTGCGGTGCAGGCAATCCGTGCCGAACCGCTGCGCCTGCCTGCGAAACAGGTCCATCATTTCCGGCCCCATGACGCCGTCGGGGAAACCCGGGTAGTTTTCCACATCGGTGGTAATGGTCAATTGTCCGCCCGGCTGTATTCCCTCGAAAATCAGGGGTTGCAGATTGGCCCGGGCGGCGTAAATGGCCGCCGTCAATCCGGCCGGACCGGTTCCGATGATCATGACATTGTATAATTTCAAGTCGGTCATATGATTTGCTCCTTGGATAGGGCTGGTTCCGGCAAGGGTGCCCCCCCCCCCCGCTCAGGGGCGGCGTAAAAAACCGGTAATATTTCGGGCTGAAGGATTTTCCAGCGTGGCGCCGCGGTCCGGTCCGGTGGAAATCAGGCTGATTTCCGTTTGGAGGAAGTCCTCGATGAAACGGATGTAATCCACGGCCTCGGTCGGCAACTCTGCGAAGGATCGCACTTCGCGGGTGCGGCCCTGCCAGCCGGGCATATCCTGCCAGACAGGTTCCACCCGTCCCATGACCTCGGCGGACTGGGGGACACCCTCCAGACGACGGCCGTCCAGCTGGTATCCCACGCATATGCGTACGGAATCAAGGCCATCCAAAACATCGAGTTTGGTCATGATCAGACCATGGAAACCATTGATTCGGCAAGAATATTTCATTTGAAACAGATCCAGCCAGCCGCAACGGCGCGGACGGCCCGTGCTGGCACCGAATTCAGCGCCCTGCTCTTGCAGGTGGCGGCCGGTTGCGTCCTGGAGTTCAGTCGGAAACGGTCCACTCCCCACGCGGGTCGTGTAGGCCTTCATGATCCCCACGATCCGGTCGATAAAGTGCGGCGACACCCCCAGTCCGCTCACGGCCCCTCCGGCCGTGGCGTTGGAAGAGGTCACAAACGGATAGGTCCCGTGGTCGATATCCAGCATGGTGCCCTGGGCGCCTTCCATCAGGAACCGTTTGCCGGCGGTGTGCCACTGGTGAATCAGCATCGAAATGTCGGTCACAAACGGCTTGATGATGCGGCTGGCTTCATAAAAGGAGGCCCATTCCTCCGTCGGAATTACCTGCTGCAACGCATCCCCCCAGAACCAGGCTTTCTGGTCCTGAAAATGCTGGCAACGGATGCGCAGGTTATCCTCGTCACAGACTTCGCCTACCCGGATGCCGCAACGAAAATATTTATCGGCGTAAGCGGGCCCGATGCCGCGGAGTGTTGTGCCGATGGCATGGTGGCCGCGTCCGCCTTCATCCATGCGCTCCACCGCGCGGTGATACGGCAGGATCAGGTGGGCCCTGTCGCTGATGAACAACCGGCCGTCCACCGAGATGTTGCGTTCGCGCAACAGGTCGATTTCCTCTACCAGAGCCACCGGATCCACCACCACGCCGTTACCGATGACACAGGCCTTCTCCGGACGCAGGATGCCGGATGGAATCAGGTGCAGGACGTATTTTTCACCGTTGATGATGATGGTGTGACCGGCATTGTGACCACCCTGGTAGCGGACAACCACATCATAATGATCGGTGAAAATATCAACAAACTTGCCTTTGCCCTCATCTCCCCACTGGGAGCCGACGATTAACAGATTTTCCATGAGAACATCCTTTGAAATGAGGGTTCGACGACATCCTGCGCCCCGCTGGGCAGGCAGACGGCGGAAGGGGCGGGCGGCGGCCCGCCGGCCCCCGGCGGCCATCGCTAGATATGTTTGTCGATCATACGGGCGATGCTGTCCTTGGGGGACGCACCCACGATCTGCTCCACCACTTGCCCGTTCTTGAAGAGCAGGAGGGTGGGAATGCCGCGAATATTGTATTTGCCGGCGATTTGGATGTTTTCATCCACGTTCAGCTTGCCAATCACGAGCTTGTGATCGTATTCCTGGTCCAGCGCCTCGAGAATCGGCGTCACCATGCGGCAAGGAGCGCACCAGGGCGCCCAAAAATCGATCAGGACAACTTTCTCGGAATCCAGAACTTGCTGCTGGAAATTGGCTTCATTGATTTCGATCATCTTTTATCCTCCATGTGAAACAGCTTAAAATATAACGGTTTATATGTTTTCTGGACCAAACGCAATTCTACTGAAAAAATAGCGGCATTGCAACTCATGATGCGAAAAAAGATTCAACATAATTTTCCCATCACGCGGGCCACGGATTTGGATGCAAAACGGCCTCGCTGGATGCTGATTCCGGAGAACAGAGGACGGCTTCCCAGCGGTCGAGTCGGCCGATCCGCCGGCAATACCGGCGATTGCAATGTCCACCGGGGTGGGCTATACTATCGGCCGGAGATCGTATGGGCAAAAGACCCCCTCCCCGCAAATCATTGGGTCAGCATTACCTGATCGATGCCAACATTCTGCACAAGATCGTGTCTCTGGCCGATCTGGCGCCGGGCGAACCGGTTCTGGAGATCGGCCCCGGCCCTGGCGATCTGACCCGCGTGCTGCTGGACCGCGGCCATCCGGTGGCCGCCGTTGAAATCGACGAGCGATTCGCAGCCGAGCTGCGCCAAGGCGGAGTCGACCGGCCGGGTCTTCATGTTTTTCTTGAAGATGCCGTCAAGGCGGATTTCGCGGCCATCCTGCAGGAGGCCGGCCTGACCCCGCCGGTCACCGTCATCGGCAATTTTCCCTACAATGTCGGCACCCACCTCCTGCGTCGACTGCTTCCCCGGGCGGATCTGTTCCGCGCCGTTTGCGCGCTGCTCCAGGAGGAAGTGATACGTCGCATCATCGCTGCACCCGGCAACGGCGAGTACGGCTACCTAAGCCTCTACTGCCGGTTGTTCGCCGAGGTGACGCCTGGATTCCGGGTGAAGCCCGGCTCATTTTTCCCGCCGCCCAACGTCCGTTCGCAGATGGTGTACCTTCGTTTGCTCGATCCGCCCCGTTTGCTGCCGGACGAAGCCGAACCGTTCCTGCGTCTGGTCTCGGTCGCCTTCACCCATCGCCGCAAAACCCTGCTGCGCAACCTGTGCACGGCCGGTTTTTCCGAAGCGCATATCCGGACCACACTGGCGAGCCTGGAGTTGCCGCCGGCGGCACGGGCCGAAGAAGTGGGATTGGTCCGCTTCCTGGAACTCTATCGCCGGCTGCCTCCTCGTTCCCCGAAGTGACCGTCGTCCGCCCCTGTTCCGGCGACCCGGAATTCATTCGCGCCTCATAAAAAATCAATTTCATCCGAATCCAAACTCTGATAAGATGAAGTGAAAACTATGCGGGAAACGTGCTGATTTTGTGTTTCTTCGACTTCCAAAACTCCTCCACGTCAGCCGGCGGGAGACAGGAGCACAACCGGTGCCGTATTCGTAAATCTTCCATTCCGGGTAAAGGATGAACCAATCCGAACGAACGAAGCAGATCATCCAGATCCTCGGGAAAAAGTATCCCGATCCCACCTGTGCGTTGCATCACCATAACCCACTCCAGCTTCTGGTGGCGACGATCCTCTCCGCCCAGTGCACCGATGAGCGCGTGAATCAGGTGACCCCCCGCCTGTTCGTTCGATTTCCGACGGCCGGAGCGCTGGCCGAAGCGGAACTCCCGGAACTGGAGGAGCTGATCCGTTCCACCGGTTTTTTCCGCAACAAGGCGAAAAACATCCGGGACTGCTGCCGCATGATCGTCACCGAGTTCGGCGGCCGTGTTCCGGACTCCATCGCGGATCTGCTTCGCCTGCCGGGAGTCGCCCGCAAGACGGCCAACGTGGTGCTGGGCGATGCCTACGGCGTGGCCGCGGGTGTGGTGGTGGACACGCATGTCCGCCGCCTCTCCAACCGGCTGGGGTTGACCATTGCCAACCAGCCCGACAAAATCGAACGGGACCTGATGCGGCTGGTGCCGCCAATGTACTGGATTCCTTTCGCCCACTGGCTGATCTTCCACGGCCGGGAAACCTGCAAAGCCCGGAAGCCTTTTTGTGATCGGTGTGAGCTTCTTGAAATCTGCCCGCGGATCGGCGTTTCATGATCAAAAAAGACTATCCCTTCTGGTTTTTCATCCTACTGCTGCTGCTGGTTGTATACCTGTTCTTCAATATTTTCCGCCCATTTTTCCTGATTTTCCTCTGGGCCGCCATACTGGTCAGCACCAGTTACCCCATCTACCGCAAGCTGGTGCGCTGGACCCGGGGCCGGCAGGGCCTGTGCGCCGCCTTGATGACCATCGCCATTACCCTCATCATCATCCTGCCCATCGTGCTTATCATCCTGGTGGTGACCCAGGAATCCATCGAGGCCTACCGCTCCATTTCATCCCGTATCAACACCATGGAGATCGGCACCTGGCAGCAGTTTTCCCAGCATGAAAGCGTGCTGAAAATAAAGGAGTTCATTTCTCAGTACGTCAACCTGGAAGATCTGGATCTCAAGAACACCGTCGTGGATGTGTTGCGCTATGTGAGCAGCTTCCTGGTTAGCCAGAGCCAAAACATCTTCTCCGGGGCGGCCCGCACTTTTTTCCAGTTCTTCCTGCTGCTGGTGGCGACGTACTATTTCTTTCGGGAAGGCGAAGCCATTCTGCGGGAATTGCGGAAACTTTCCCCCCTGGATGCCGCCCGGGAGGAGCGCGTCCTGGCCAAATTCACCGATGTGGTAAGCGCCACCATGCTGGGAAATTTCGTGACGGCCGCCGTCCAGGGAATTCTGGGCGGGCTGGGTTTCCTGATTGTAGGATTACCTTCACCCGTCCTGTGGGGGACGGTGATGGCCTTCCTGGCCCTGGTGCCGGTGGTAGGCGCCTTCCTCGTATGGATCCCGGCCGTCGTGTACCTGCTCTATCTCGGCGCCTACGGCAAGGCCATCTTTCTGCTCATCTGGGGCAGCGTCATTGTGGGCCTGTCCGATAATTTTCTTAAACCCATGATCATCAAGGGTAAGGCAAACCTGCATCCCATCATCATTTTTTTCAGTATCCTGGGCGGGCTTTCGTTTTTCGGCTTTTCGGGACTGGTTCTCGGTCCGCTCATCACGGCCATGACGTTCGTGTTCTTCGAGATTTACCGCGAGGAATTCAAGGATTCCCTGGCTGGAACCGGCAAACTCAACAAACAGGTCGTGGAGTCCATCCTGGCCCGAAAAAATACCCTATCGGATCATTCCGAATAGGGGGATGACAGCTGCCGCTTTATTTTTGGAGCGGTTTTTTGATAAGATAACGAAGGAGTCTGAAATTATCCACCCCAACCCCGTGGCGAGGTCAACGATGAAGATTTGCCCGCAATGCAGTAAGGAATTCGGCGAAGAGTACAAATTTTGCCCTGAGGACGGCACGCCCTTGGTTCAGGTCGTCCGGACCAAAGACCCCCTGGTGGGCAATACCATCAATAACAAGTATGAGATCATCAATCTGGTTCGGGAAGACAATCTCGGCCGCACGTTTCATGCGCGCCAGCAGCCGCTGGGGCGAACCGTCCTTCTCGAAGTTTTCAACGCCAATCTCACTCAGGATAAAAAGTTTCACGGCCGTCTTAACGAGGCGATCCGCCGCTATTCCAAGCTCCAGCATGTGAATATCGGCACCATTTACGACATGGACGAGATGGAGGACGGCCGCTTTTTTATCACTTCCGAGTTCGTGGAGGGGCGCCCCCTCAGCGAGATCCTCGATAGCGAAGCCCCCATCTCCCAAGAGCGGGCGCTGAATCTGTTCTATCAGATTATGGACGCTCTCCAGCACGCCCATGCAAACCTCATCGACCATGGCTACCTGACCCCGAAAGACATCATCGTCTACACCAATCCCGACGGCAAGGAATGCGTCCAGCTGTTCAATTTCGGCATCTCCAAGCTCTTGCTTCAGGAAAAGATTGATAAGTTTTTTGGCGAGCCGGATGCCGGCCACCTGGATATCGCGGATGTGACATATCTCTCGCCGGAACAGGTCACCGCAACTTCATCCGACGATCTTGATGATATCTATTCGTTCGGCGTCATCCTCTATCACGCCTTGACCGGCGCGGCGCCGTTCCAGGCGGAATCGGCGGAAGCCATGCTGGAGGCACACACGACCCTCGAACCCGTGCCGATCCGGAACCTGCCCCATTGCAAGTTTTTGCATGCTACCTGGGACGCCATCATCGAAAAATGTCTCAAGAAGAAAAAAGGAGAGCGCTTTCAGTCCATCAAGGAACTCAAGGTAATGCTGCAGCGGATCAGCGATTACCTCTCCCATGAAGCCGAGCCCACCATTATGCGGATGAGTACTGAACTGGGCCGCGAACTCCAGAAGTCCAGGCCCGCCCCTGAGGCTCCCGCCATGGAGGAGACGGCCGCCGCAGACCTACCCGAGGTTCCGCCGCCACCCCCGTCCGTCAAGAAGAAACCGCCCCTGGCGGAAACCTTCATGATTCGGCGTGACGAAATTATGGAAGAACCCGAAGCGGAGGATGCCCTGGACGAAATGGAAGAAACCCGGCCGCCCGAGGCACATTCCGAAGAGGAACAGGACATCCAGCTCGAAGACCTCACCGAGGCTCTGCCGCCGACTCCGCCGGACATCTTGCCCGAGGAAGAACCCGAGGAAGATCAACGCACTGTCATGATCACGACGCCCCGGGACACCGAATCCACGTCGCACGAAGATACCGGACCGATCCCCGTGGAGGAGGAAGCCGACGAGGAGGATCTGGTCGGCCGGACCATTTTGATGGA
>JAFGRT010000179.1 GCA_016935015.1 Acidobacteriota bacterium
CATCCTGGCCGGCGTCCTGTCCCTGGCCGTCGCCCTGGGCACCATCAGCTATCCCATTCTGCGGGCGGCCGCAGCCAATCCGGTGGATTCCTTGCGTTACGAATAGACCGCCGAGAGCCTTCTCCACCCGGGTTCGTCGAACCCGGGGTACTTCCCTACGCCCGCGCCGCCGTGGCAAAGTGCCGCCAGTGGGTTTCGCTCATGGCCCGGGCGTCGAACAGGGAGACCCCCGCGGCACCGCCGGCCCGGGCCGCTTGCAGCGCCGCCGGCACCTCCTCCGGCGCCAGGTGGGGCACATATAGCCCGCTGAACAGGGTCACACCCGGATCCAGCGATTCCCGCCCTGCCCGCGTCCGGGCCGTCACCCAGTCCAGCCCCGCGTTGTAGAAGCCGTGGTACAGCATGGGCAGCACGGCGTCCACCCGCCAGCGCGACCATTCCTGCCGCACATTCCGCCAGTTGGGGAACACGGCTGCCGTCAGCTGCCTGCCCCGCTGCCGCACTTCCGGCGCCAGTACGTCGTTCACCAGGCCGGTGATGCTGTCGTAGCGGAAACGGTCCCAGGCCGCCCGGACATCCGCCCGCGGCAGGTCGTCCAGCGTCATCCCCGTGGACTCCCTGAACTTCCGCCGGCAGACCTCGCAGTAGCAGTAGTCGTACTGCGGGTACTCCCGGTCCTGGACGATGCCGTACCTGGGCTGCAGTCCCACCGGCAGGATGACGTCGGGATAGCGGATGTAATCGAGGTGCACCCCCGCCAGCCCCGCCACCGCCGCCAGGTCGGCCACGATGTTTCGGAGATGATCGCGCACACCCGCCCGATTGGGGCACAGGAACTTGTAGTAGGGCACATAGGCCGGGTGGGTGCGCGCCGACTCCCCCCGTCCGTTCACGACATACCACTCGGGATGGCGCGCCTGGATGTCCGGGTCGTTGCACGGCAGGGTCCACATCCAGCCATGGACGGCCAGGCCGGCCGCCCGGGCCAGGGGCAGGAGCTCCTCCAGCCGCGGCGCCGCCACGGGCGCCACCCGGCTGCGGAAGAACGCCCGGTGCCCGTTGTAGACGGTGAGCAGTACCGCCCCGATGCCGGCCCCTTTCATCCGTTCCAATTCGCGTCGCCACCCGTCGGCGGTCTCATGGAGGTTCGGGCCGGACCAGATCCAGTGCGGGCCCGGCCCCGCGGCCGTGCCCGGTCCGGGTTGCGTCGACGGCTCATGCCCCGCGGCTGATCCCGACCATTCGTTGGCCGCGGCCAGCCCCAGCACGCCCGCCGGCAGCAGTCTCAGAAAGTCCCGTCGCTTCATCATGCCGCTCCCATCGTTCGATAGAGACATCGTACCGCATTTCTCATTGAAAAGTCATAGTGGCATATTTCGGCCAGGGGATCAACGTCCCTCGTTGCCGGCGGCCCTCAGTGGTTGTATACGCAGACAACCTGCGCGCAACGAGTCTCTTCAACCTGTCTCCCCCGACACTGTCATTTATTTGATTCAACTTGACGATTCAAACAGCAAGTGTATGATGAATGTAATGCATCCTCGTCCCACTTGTACATGCGGCCCTATCAGGCAAGGAGGGAATATGGAAATTCGTGGCACAGGTCCCCGGGCTCCGATACCGCCCCAGCCCGATGACACACGGGTAGAGAGCAAGAAAATCGATCGACAGCCCCTTGAACCATTCACCCAGGATCACCTGATCGACGAAAGCCGGCACGACGTCGCCGCCGAGAAGGAGCTCCTGACGGGTGATGAAACGGTTCAATCCAAAGGCGGCGGAGGACCCAAGGGCGAAGCCTTCGACCCGAACATCAAGGTACACAAGGGATTGTCCGGCCTCGCCCGCGGCGGGACAGAACAGGCCCAGCCGGAATCCCCCAACAGGTCCGGTATCGGCCGGGCGGAATTCACGGCCAAAACGTCCGGCGAGCTGTTCGCCGGAAAAATCGACCTGAACACCGCCTCCCGGCAACAGTTCATGGATCTGGGTCTCAGCGCCGAATCCGCGGCCAAGGTGATGGAGGCCCGGCCGTTCGATTCCCTGGCGGCGCTGCGCAGCATTCCGGGCCTGTCCGCCGCGGAGATCCAGCAACTCGAAGATTCCAGTCTGATCCGCTGACGGTTCAGCTGATGGCCATCATCGCGACGAAAATCCGGTCGGCACGGCAAACGCTGCGCCACTGGCAGGATCCGGAAAACGGCTTGGTCTTGTCCCTGGATGGCGCCATCCAGTTCACCGGAGCTGATGAATACCGCTACCACGAGTGCCTGGCCGTGCTGCCGGTACTGTTCGGCCAGGCTCAAACCGTCTTCATCGGCGGCGGGGGCGACGGTCTTGCCGCCGCCCGGTTGCTCCGATTCCCCGAAATCCGGCGGATCGTCGTCTGCGATTATGACCCCGAAGTGACCCGGCTGGCCCGCCGCCTACCCGATCTGCGGGCATTGAACGAAGGCAGCCTCGACGACCCGCGGGTGGAGGTCGTTCACGAAGACGCCCGGGCCTACCTGGCCCAGGCGGAGGACATGTTCGATCTGATCCTCTGCGACTTCCCCGACCCGTTCGAAGACACACTGGCGGATCTGTATACCCGGGAATTCTATACCCTGATCGCCGAAAAACTCCATCCGGAGGGTGTTGTTTGCGTGCAGACCGTCGCCCTGCCGCGCACCCGGGGGATCATCATCGACACCCTGGCCACAGTGTTTCCCCAAACCCTCGATTTCACCACCGACACCCAGCGGCGTCACCGTTACGGCTTCTGCCTCGCCGGACGTCGCCCGCTGGTGCGGCAGCGCCCGGTGCCGTCATGGTGCCGTTACCTGGAAGAGACGACTCTGGACCGGCTGATCGGCCGAAAGCCGGGCGAAAATGTCATTCGCCATGGAACAGTCAACCGGCGGCCCACGCCGGTCCTCGGCCAGAATCTGCGGCTGGAAAGCATGCTGTACCGGGAATCTGCCCCCTTCAGCTTCAATTCCCGCTATCGGGTCATCGAATTCACCGGCGAACCGCCGGTCACGGACCACGACCTCACGGCGTTCATCGAGTACGCAGTGGCAGCCCAACCCGTAATCTTTTATGTGGATCGGAAATGTCGCGGCCGACTGGAGACGGTTTTGCAACGCTGCGGGTATGCCTTCCGGCGATCATACCGGCGGATGATCATCAATTTTCCGCCGGAGAACATTCAGCGACTGATCCGCTGGTGGCGCCGGCTGGACAACGGTTCCATCGTTCACGTAGATCCGTACCATTGCCGCACGTCGGAACAGCCGGAACTGCGGCAATTGCTGGCGGAATACCTGGCGCGGCATGCGGACCGGTACCTCGACATCCCCGACAATCCCGATATTTTTAACGAGGAAAGGCTGCACCTGGTGGCCCGGGACCGGGACGGCCGTGCGGCCGTGTTGATGGTGGCCCACGTGTACGACGGCGTTTACGTGGACATTCTGTATGGCCGCAGCAGTTCCCGGGCCAACATGCTGGGCAACCTGCTCTGCATCCGCTACATACAGACGGTACTGCGCGAAGCCATCCATTTCGATGCCGCGACGCACAACGTCGAGAGCCTCATGATCAAGGTAGGCGCCCGCGCCGGATCGTGGCTCGACGTCTTCGTGCCGGCGGCGGACGCCGCCGCCTTTCGGAACGACACGGCCAACAACGCCGGATCCTGGACCTGATTCGCAAACGACCTGCTGCGCCTTTGTCCAATGCCCGGGGCCACCCGATGGATGGCGCTGCAGATGACAGCGCCGAGGCCGCCGTTGCATTTTACGGTCGTTTCTGGTAAGCAAGGGGTAACCTGATCTCTTCCGGAGCTTCCATGTCCAATACCAGCCTGCCCCGCGTCCTCGGACTGTGGGATATCGTCGGCATCGTCGTCGGCGGCGTCATCGGCTCGGGCATCTTCATCGTGCCGGCGGCCGTGGCCGGCGCCGTC
>JAFGRT010000180.1 GCA_016935015.1 Acidobacteriota bacterium
GGCCTCCAGCTCCTGGATGATCTTGCCGTTGCCGCGCACCGGCCCGTCGAGGCGCTGCAGGTTGCAGTTGATGACGAAGATCAGGTTGTCCAGCTTTTCCCGAGCCGCCAGACTGATGGCGCCCAAGGCTTCCGGTTCGTCCGTCTCGCCGTCGCCGAGGAATGCCCAGACCTTCTCGTCGTTCTTGGGTTTGAGGTTGCGGTCCTCCAGATAGCGGTTGAAGCGGGCCTGGTAAATGGCCATGATGGGTCCCAGCCCCATGGAAACCGTAGCGAATTGCCAGAAGTGGGGCATCAGCCAGGGATGAGGATAGGAAGGCAGCCCCCTGCCGGCATGGACCTCATGGCGGAAATTCTTCAGCTCCTCCAGCGAAATGCGCCCCTCCAGGAACGCGCGGGCATAGATACCCGGTGACGCATGTCCCTGGAAATAGACCTGATCGCCACTAAAATCCTCTTTGCCCGCCCGGAAAAAGTGGTTGAAGCCGACTTCATACATCGCCGCAGCGGACGCATACGTGGAAATGTGGCCGCCGATGCCGTTCTCCACACGATTGGCCCGAACCACCATGGCCATGGCATTCCAGCGGATGATGCTCTTGATGCGTCGCTCGATCTCGCGGTTACCCGGATAGACCGGCTGCTCCTGGGCGGGAATGGTATTCATATACGGTGTGTTGGCGGTGAACGGAATCCGGATGCCGGCCGACTGAGCCCGTCGTTGCAGCTCCTCCAGCAGATGGGTCACCCGCTCTTCATCCCCCTGTTGAATGACATAATCCAGTGACTCCAGCCACTCCCGAAGTTCGACCTCCAGCTCTCGTTGCCGGGCACGCGATGTGGATGATGAATTGCTCATAATGCTCCTTCCCGTGTCTTCTCTTCCATAAAATTTCTTAGATGCCGGAAACGATGCCGCTTTTTCGGAAAGACAGCCCAATAATAGGCGGAATTTTCTATCCGCGTCAACACGAGTCTCCGTTTGGATCGATACCCCCCTGCGATACCGGCCGGACGGCACGCATCCTGGCCGGCGCATACCCGGCCGGGCGATGGACGCACGTTGCCCGTGCGGGGGGCGACCCGCGCCCGGCAAACCGCCGATGTCAAAAGGGAAATTTAGAAAGTCTCAATGGTAGGATTTTCCAGATGACCGTTCTCGTTGAGTCGGGTAATGGTATATCCCAGCGCCGATTGATGCTCCACCAGGGAGTAGGAGCAGTTGTCCAGATAGAATTTCCAGAAAAAATCCTTTTCCAGACCCAGCACGATGGCCAGGGCCACCTTCAGGACGCTGCGATGGGTCACCACGGCGATCATCCGGCCGGGGTGCCCCTGCAGCAGCCGGTCCAGACCGCGTCGGATCCGGATACGCATCTGGGCCAGCGTCTCGGCGCCGGGTATCTGGACCGTCTCGGGGGTCGTCACCCACTGGCGCCATAATTCAGGGAAGCGGGCCTTCACCGTTTGCTTGGGTGTGCCCTCCCACTCTCCCAGGCAGATGTTTTGGAAGTCTTGGTCTGGTTGCACCGCGAGGTCATGCACGGCAGCCACCGTTCGGGCCGTGACCATAGCCCGGCGCAGGGGGCTGGAATAGACGGCGACCAAGGGGAATGAACGGAGTGCCTCGGCAAGCTGGGCAGCCTGGGCCCGGCCGTTGTCCGTCAGGCCGATGTCCAGCCGTCCCCGGAAAACGTTACCAATATTCAGCTCCGTTTCGCCATGGCGAATCAGAACCAGGACCGTTTTTCCCATTCCTCTCTCTCCCCGGTACCGTCACGCGTACGACACGGTGATAAAAAAACGGAGCGAAACCGTTTGCGGCTCCGCCCCGTAACTCGTTCGATCCAGCGGTTAGTCCTTGTCGGACGGGAGCTCACGCTTGAGAAGCATGCCCTGGGTTTCGGCGTCCAACAGCTCCATGTCCTCCTCCGTCTCCTCCAGGCTGGCCTCCGCCTCCTCGGCCCTGACCTGGGTTTCCAGCTTGAACTGACGATACTTCTTGAAACCGGTACCGGCCGGAATTAGCCGGCCCATGATCACGTTTTCCTTCAATCCCAGCAGATAGTCCACTTTGCCGGCGATGGATGCTTCGGTCAGCACACGGGTCGTCTCCTGGAAGGAAGCGGCCGAGATGAAGGAATCGGTGCTCAGAGAGGACTTGGTAATGCCCAGCAGCAAAGGACGGCCGATAGCCGGCTTCTTCCCTTCGCGAATCATGCGCTCGTTTTCCCGCTGAAAGCGGAATTTGTCCACCTGTTGTTCGTAGTAGAACTCCGTGTCACCCACATCCTCCACCTTGATCCAGCGCATCATCTGGCGGATGATGATCTCGATGTGCTTGTCGTTGATTTGCACGCCCTGCAGGCGGTAGACCTCCTGGATCTCGTTGAGCAGGTATTGCTGCAACGCTTTTTCGCCCAGCACCTTCAAAATATCATGCGGGTTGATGGGACCGTTTACCAGGGGCGTACCGGCCCGGATCAACTCTCCTTCCTGGACGGTGATATGGGCGCCGCGCGGCACGAAATACTCACGCTCGTCGCTGGCGGGCGTTTCGATGACGATCTTGCGTTGGCCGCGCACAATGCCGCCGAAATGCACTCGGCCATCCACCTCGGTGATGACCGCCGGCATCTTCGGCTTGCGCGCCTCGAACAGCTCCACAACGCGGGGCAGGCCGCCCGTGATGTCCTTGGTCTTGGTGATGCCGCGCGGAATCTTGGCCAGGATATCGCCCGGCTGCACACGGGAACCTTCCTGCACCGACAGATGTGACTTGGACGGCAACAGGTACGATTTCATCACCGCACCCTTGTCGTCGAGCACCTCGATCTGCGGCTGTAACTTCTCGTTGGCGGACTCGATGATGACGTTGGTGGACTTGAGCGAGACCTCGTCCTTTTCTTCCTTGACCGTTTCGTCGGGAATGATGTCACGGAAACGGATCTTGCCGGCGAACTCCGTCAGAATCACCGTGGAGAACGGATCCCATTCCACGATTTTGGTTCCGGGGCCGACGATCGCGCCGTCATCCACCAGCAGCCGGGCACCGTAAACCACAGCGTACCGCTCCTTGTCGCGACCCTTTTCGTCTTCAATGACAATGGTGCCGTTCCGGTTCATGACGGTCAGGGTCTTCAAGGCGTTGGTGATGGCTTGGATGTTCTTGTAGCGTACCTTGCCCGGGTTCTTCGTCACGATGGTGGACTGGGCCTCCACCTTGCTAGCCGTGCCGCCGATGTGGAACGTTCTCATGGTCAACTGTGTACCCGGCTCGCCGATGGATTGCGCGGCGATAACACCCGTCGCCTCGCCCAGCTCCACCATCTCGCCGGTGCCGAGGTTGCGTCCGTAGCAGCGCACGCAGACGCCGCGCGGCGCCTTGCAGGTAAGCACCGAACGTATATGCACCGATTCGATGCCGGCCGACTGGATCCGGTTGGCCAGCTCTTCACTGATATCCTGGTTGCGCTCGACGATGGGCTCGCCGGTGATGGGATCCTGGATATCCTCCAGGGACACCCGGCCGATGATGCGGTCACGCAACGATTCGATGGTTTCGCCGCCCTCCACGATGGAGCGGATCTCCATGCCGTCCAGCGTACCGCAATCCTCCATGGTGATGATGACATCCTGGGCCACGTCCACCAGGCGCCGCGTCAGGTATCCGGAGTCGGCGGTCTTGAGAGCCGTGTCCGCCAAACCCTTGCGGGCGCCGTGGGTGGAAATGAAGTACTGCAACACCGTCAAACCTTCGCGGAAGTTGGAGGTAATGGGCGTCTCGATGATCTCGCCCGACGGCTTGGCCATCAGGCCGCGCATACCGGCCAGCTGGCGAATCTGTTGTTTGCTGCCGCGGGCGCCGGAGACGGCCATGATGTTGATGGGATTCAGCTCGTTCATCTCCTTCTCACGTAACTCCATGGCAGCGAACATTTCGTCGGCGATTCGGTCAGTGACCCCGGACCAGATGTCCACCACCTTATTGTAGCGTTCGCCGTTGGAGATCCGCCCTTCCAGGTACAGATTTTCCACGGCGATCACTTCGTTCTTGGCTCGCTCCACGATCCCTTGCTTGGCCTCGGGCACCACCAGGTCGTCGAAACCGATGGAGATGCCCGCCTTGGTGGCGTATGTAAAGCCCACGTCTTTCAAGTCGTCGAGCAACTTGACGGTGGCGTCGTGGGAGGCGGTCAGGATGCTGTAGTGCACCAGCTTTTTGAGCCCCTCTTTGCGCAGAGTGCCGTTGATGAAAGGGATCTCCTGCGGCAGCTTGTCGTTGAGGATCACCCGGCCGACGGTGGTATCGAGGTAGTAATTTTCCACTTCCTGGATGCCGGCACCGATCACGTCCTGATCATCATAATAGGTGGTTAAATTGATCAGCCTGCCGGTGTAGCGCAGCCGCACAGGCGATAAGAGTTCTACCTGACCGTTTTCCAGGGCGTAAATCACCTCTTCGGGTGAACCGAACACCTTGCCGGCGCCCTTGGCCTGTTTTTTCTCGCTGGTCAGGTAGTAGATGCCCAGCACAATGTCCTGGGACGGTGTGGCGATGGGTCGACCGCTGGCCGGCGACAGGATGTTGTGGCTGCTGAGCATCAGCACCGCCGCCTCCACCTGGGCTTCGGGTGACAGCGGCACGTGAACGGCCATCTGGTCGCCGTCGAAGTCGGCGTTGAACGCGGCACAGACGAGGGGATGGATCTGGATGGCCTTTCCTTCAATGAGCGTCGGCTCGAAGGCCTGGATGCCCAGACGATGGAGGGTCGGCGCCCGGTTCAGCAGCACCGGATGTTCCTTGATCACTTCCTCGAGAATATCCCAGACTACGGGATGCTCCGTTTCCACCATTTCCTTGGCGCTTTTGACGGTGGTGGCGTAGCCCAGCGCTTCCAGCCGGTTATAGATGAACGGCTTGAACAGCTCGAGGGCCATCTTCTTGGGCAGGCCGCACTGGTGCAATTTCAGTTCCGGTCCGACGACGATGACCGAACGGCCGGAGTAATCCACCCGTTTTCCCAGCAGATTTTGCCGGAACCGGCCCTGCTTGCCCTTCAGATTGTCGCTGAGGGACTTGAGGGGCCGGTTGTTGGAGCCACGAATCACTCGACCGCGCCGGCCGTTGTCGAACAGCGCGTCCACTGCCTCTTGCAGCATCCGCTTCTCGTTGCGGATGATAACCTCGGGCGCCCGCAACTCCAGCAGTTTTTTCAGCCGGTTGTTGCGGTTCAGCACGCGACGATACAGATCGTTGAGATCCGACGTGGCGAAGCGGCCGCCGTCCAGGGGTACAAGGGGCCGCAGCTCCGGCGGGATCACCGGGATCACCGTCAGGATCATCCACTCGGGCCGATTGCCGGATTTGCGGAAGCTGTCCAGCACCTTCAGGCGCTTGGCGAACTTCACCTTCTTCATGTGCGAGTTCTCGGATCGCATCAGCTCGCGCATCTCGCCGGACAGGGTCTCCACATCAATGCGCCCCAGCAGCTCACGGATGGCCTCGGCACCCATTTCCGCCCGAAATTCCATTTCGGCGTACTTTTTCTTTATTTCACGATATTCTTCTTCCGTCAGCAGGTCTTTATCCTTGAGGTCGGTTTCGCCGGGATCCACGACCACATAGGACTCGAAGTAGAGGACACGCTCCAGGTTTTTCAGCGAGATGTCCAACAACTGGCCGATCCGGCTGGGTAGTCCCTTGAAGAACCAGACATGGGAACAAGGCGAGGCCAGCGTGATATGCCCCATGCGTTCGCGGCGCACACGGGAATGGGTGACTTCCACTCCGCACTTGTCGCAGACGACGCCCTTGTACTTCATGCGCTTGTACTTGCCGCAGAGACATTCCCAATCGTTCACCGGACCGAAAATCTTGGCGCAGAACAAACCGTCCTTTTCCGGCCGGAAGGTGCGGTAATTTATGGTTTCGGGTTTTTTGACCTCGCCGTAAGACCAGGAAATGATCTTGTCCGGGGAGGCGATCCCGAGACGAATGCAATCGAAATCCGTGGTCAGGCGACGTCGTTCTTCACGAAATAGAGCTTGACTCAAAATATCATCCTCCTCAAACAGGGAGTATTAATCTTCGTTGAACTTGATCAGTTCCACATCCAGACACAGGCTCTGGAGTTCCCTGACCAGCACGTTGAACGATTCGGGAATGCCCGGCACGTAGGACGACTTGTTTTTCACGATGGACTCGTAGATCTTGTTGCGACCCTGCACATCGTCCGATTTGACCGTCAGCAGCTCCTGCAGAATGTGGGCAGCGCCGTAAGCTTCCAGCGCCCAGACCTCCATCTCCCCGAACCGTTGGCCGCCGAACTGGGCCTTGCCACCGAGGGGCTGCTGGGTAATGAGCGAATAGGGACCGATGGACCGTGCGTGGATCTTGTCGTCCACCAGATGGGACAGTTTGAGCATGTAAATATAGCCTACCGTGACCATTTGCTCAAACGCGTCCCCGGTCTTGCCGTCATGGAGCGTCGTCTTGCCGCTGGAGTGGATACCGGCTTGCTTCAGCAGGCCGCGGATCTCCTCCTCCAGGGCACCGTCAAAAACGGGGGTGGTGAAGTGCAGTCCCAGAATCTTGCCGGCCCAACCCAGGTGGGTCTCAAAGATCTGGCCGACATTCATGCGGGAAGGCACACCCAGCGGATTGAGCACGATTTCCACCGGTGTTCCGTCCGGCAGGTAGGGCATGTCCTCGTCGGGCATGATCTTGGCGATGACCCCCTTGTTGCCGTGACGGCCGGCCATCTTGTCGCCCACCGATATCTTCCGCTTCATGGCAATGTACACTTTCACCAGCTTGTTGACGCCGGGCGGTAGTTCGTCCCCTTTCTCCAGGGATTCCTTCTTCTCCTCGAAAATGTTGCTGAGAACCCGCAGCTTTTTGGCGACCTTTTCCTCCACCAGGGCGATTTCCTGAACCAGCATGGCCAGGTCGCCTTCCACCTTCAGGGCTTTCATGTCCGTGTAGGGGATCTTCAGCAAGGTCTCGGACGCCAGCTGGTCGCCTTTTTTCAATTCAATGCCCAGTTTGGCGTTCTTGTAGCTTTTGGCCAGGACGCGGTTGACGAGGAGACGGGCCACCTGCTTGTCGCGCTCCTCCCGCAGGATCCGATGCTGCTCCTCCAGGTCGGACTGCATCTTCTCGATTTCTTCCTCTTCGATGGACACCGCCCGAAAATCCTTGGCCACGCCCTTGCGCGTGAACATCTTCACATCCACCACGATCCCGTCGATGCCCGGCGGGCACTTGAGGGAGTTGTCCTTCACGTCGCTGGCCTTGTCACCGAAAATGGCCCGCAGCAACTTTTCTTCCGGCGAGAGCTGGGTCTCGCTCTTGGGAGTGACCTTGCCCACCAGGATACTGCCCGGCTTGACGTAGGCCCCAATGCGGATCACACCACTGTCATCCAGATCCTTGAGGGCCTTTTCACTGACGTTGGGGATGTCGCGGGTGATTTCCTCGGAGCCGAGCTTGGTTTCCCGCGCCTCGATTTCAAGTTCCTCGATGTGGATGCTGGTGTAGACGTCCTCCTTGACCAGTTTTTCGCTGATCAGGATGGCGTCCTCAAAGTTGTAGCCGCCCCACGGCATGAAAGCCGCCAGCACATTGCGCCCCAGGGCCAGCTCGCCCCGGTCAGTGCATTGACCGTCGGCCAGGACCTGCCCCTTGACGACGCGGTCACCACGGTTGATCAGCGGCTTCTGGTTGATGCAGGTGTTCTGGTTGGATCGTTTGAATTTGCTCAGCAGATAAATGTCAACACCGGCCTCGTTGCCGAGATCGTCGCCATCGGCCGGATCGGCGACACGGACAATGATCCGCTCGGCATCGACGCGGTCCACTATGCCCGAACGCTCGCACAGCACCACCGCCCCGGAATCCCGCGCGGCGATGTCTTCCATCCCCGTGCCGACGATTGGCGCCTCGGACCGCAGCAGCGGTACGGCCTGCCGCTGCATGTTGGAGCCCATCAGGGCGCGATTGGCGTCGTCGTGCTCCAGAAACGGGATCATCGAGGCCGCCACGCTCACCAGCTGCTTGGGTGAAACATCAATGGCGTCAATGTCTTCCCGCTGGGCGAGAATGAAATCGCCGCCTTTGCGGGCGTTGACGAACTCGTCGACGATATACCCTTTTTCGTCAAGCTTCACCGAGGACTGGGCAATGACGTACTTCTCCTCTTCCCAGGCGGTCATATAGAACGCAAATACCTCAGAAACGGCCGGCCGTTTCTTCTTCTGTTTCAGCTTGACGTTGATTTGGTCCACTTTCTCCTTTTCCAGGACCTCCCCGATTTTGAGATCGGTATCGCCGCGGTCCAGGATCCGGACGAACTCCACCACCCGTCCATTCTCTACCCGCCGGTAGGGTGATTCGATAAAACCGAACTCATTAATGCGGGCGAAACAGCTCAGCGAGCTGATCAGGCCGATGTTGGGACCCTCCGGCGTCTCGATGGGACAGAGACGGCCGTAATGGCTGGTATGCACGTCCCGCACCTCGAATCCGGCCCGCTCGCGGGACAGCCCGCCGGGACCCAGCGCCGACAGGCGGCGTTTATGGGTGATTTCCGACAGCGGATTGGTCTGGTCCATGAACTGGGAGAGCTGGGAGCTGCCAAAGAACTCTTTCAGGGACGCCACCACCGGTTTGGCGTTGATGAGATCGTGAGGCATGACGGTGGTCAGTTCCTGGTAGACGGACATCTTCTCCTTGATGGCCCGTTCCATGCGCACCAGCCCGATACGGAACTGGTTCTCCAGCAACTCCCCCACCGCCCGGACGCGGCGGTTGCCGAGGTGGTCGATATCGTCGGCTTCGCCTTCGCCGCCGGGCAGCTTGAGCATATAGGCCAGAACGTCGATGAAATCTTCCTTGGTCAGGGTTCGCTGATCAAGGGGCACATCCCGGCCAAGCTTAAGGTTGGATTTCAGCCGCCCTACCTTGGACAAATCGTACCGCTTAGAATCGAAAAACATGCTGTGGAACATGTTGGAGGCCACTTCCAGTGTCGGCGGGTCCCCCGGGCGCAGCTTCTTGTAAAACTCGAGCAGGGCCTTCTCCGTGCTGTCCACGTCATCCTTGCGCACCGTGTTGGCGATAGTGGCCCCGGAGGGATCGAATTCGGGGAAACAGACCTCCAGCACATCAACACCGGACTGGATGAGCTTGTTGATCATTTCGCCGGTGACATTCTCGCCTGCCTCGCCGACGATTTCCCCGGTTTCCAGATTGATGATGTCGTCCAGGATAATGGCTCCCTGCAAATCATCAACGTTCAGCAACAGTTTTTCGTAACCGGCCTCGCGCAGGTCTTCCAGATGACCCCGGTTGAAGCGTTCACCGCTTTTGTACAAGATGTCCTCAGCATCATCGGGATGACTGATGGACTTCCTCAGCTTGCTGCCGACAAGGGATTCGTCCACCTGGCGGATGATCTCGCCGCCTTTCAGCTGGAGCGTCAGGGAGTGATAAAACAGCTTGAGAATGTCCGTGTCGCTTTCATAGCCCAGGGCCCTTAAAAACACGGAGGCCAGGAACTTGCGCTTGCGGTCGATGCGGATGTAAAGCAGATCCTTGTGGTCGAATTCGAACTCCACCCAGGAACCGCGGTAGGGAATGATTTTGCCCAGGAAGTAATGTTTGTCGTAATCCGCCTCGAAAAACACGCCGGGCGAACGATGAAGCTGGCTGACGATCACCCGCTCCGTACCGTTGATCACGAAGGTTCCCCGGCTGGTCATGAGGGGAATCTCGCCGAAAAACACTTCCTGTTCCTTGACGTCGCGGATGGACTTGCTCTGCGTTTCCTCGTCCACGTCCCAGATCACCAGGCGCACCGTTACCTTGAGTGGCACGGAATAGGTCATGCCCCGATCGATGCATTCTTCGATATTGTACTTGATCATCAGCTCGACCGGGTCTCCGCAGGAATTGCAGCGGGCATACTTGTTCTCGTTCAGGGCGCCGCAATTCTGGCAGATGATGTCACCGAGATCCTGCGGATTGGTGACGATGGGCCTGCCGCAATCCTTGCACTCGGAACGGAGATACTCGATGCCGACCAGTTGGCCGCACTTGCATTCCCAGTTGCCCAGGGTGTAATGCACAAATTCCAGCGAAGCGGTTCCCCGAAAGTCTTCGATGGGAAAAATCGAGTTGAAAACAGACTGGATCCCCATATCTTCCCGCTCTTCGGGCAGAAGATCCATCTGCAGAAACGCCTGATAGGAGTTCCGCTGAATCTCCAGCAAGTTGGGAATGGGGACGGAAGTGGCTATCTTTCCGAAATTCTCTCTTTCTCGGAAAATGTTGGTTGGTCCTGACATTGGCCTGATCTCCGGAAAAGTTTTTTTAGAAAAGGCAAATTAAATATTGCGGGAATGAAATCTTGCCTCTGATTTCGAACGACGGCTCCGTTTGCCCTTTTATTCGGATCCTGATCCCTGCGAATAGTTGAAGGTCTAATGCTAAAAGTTTATCAGACAAAGAAATAGAATGAAAGGGACAATCGTCCCTTCCATTCTGGATAGACTGAAATGGCGTAAAGCTGTTGATGTTTCCAGCAAATTACTTGATTTCGACTTTCGCGCCAACCTCTTCGAATTTCTTCTTGATGGTCTCGGCTTCTTCCTTAGAAACGGCTTCCTTGATGGGCTTGGGAGCGCTTTCCACCACATCTTTGGCCTCTTTGAGACCCAAGCTGGTCACTTCACGCACGACCTTGATCACCTTGATCTTTTCAGCACCGACCTCGGTCAGAACGACATCGAACTCCGTTTTCTCCTCTTCGGCCGCCGCCGGAGCAGCACCCGGCATTGCACCGGCCATCATGACCGGAGCCGCCGCCACCGCCGCGGACACACCGAATTTCTCTTCGATATCCTTGACGAGCTGCGAAATTTCCATCATAGGTGCCTGTTCGATCCAGCTGAGCACATCTTCTCTGGTTATAGCCATTATCGATACCTCCAGTATTTTTTTCGATTATTTTCAGGATTCTTTCTTGATCTCATTGAGCACGATCCCGAGGTTCCGCACAGGGGCGTTCAATACCCGTGCCAGGGATGTCACAGGATGCGTCAACAGGAACAGCAACTTGGCGATCAGTTCATCCCGGCTGGGCATGGTAGCGATGGCATCCAGCTGTTCCCCGGGATAGGGGGCCCCTTCCACCAGGATAGCCTTGAAATCGAATGCATTCACTTCCTTGGCGAAGTCCTTGAACACTTTGGCCAGGGTAATGGGGTCGGATTCATTATAGGCGATGGCTGTGGTTCCCACGAATTTGTCCGTCAGGGCTTCCATGGGTGTACCCTCGGCCGCGATCTTGGCAATGGTATTCTTGACCACCCGGTACGAGCAGTTGGATTCACGAAGCCTGGAACGCAACAGCACGTCATTGGAGACCGACAAACCGGAGAAACTGACCACCACCGCATTGGCATTATTTTGGAAAACTTCGTGCAGCTCTTGACAGAGTTGTTCTTTATCGCTTCTTTTCACGGTTATTTCCTCGCAGTCTTATCGATGGAATTCAGGGCAATCATCACACCCGGCCCCATAGAAGAAGCCACAAACACACTGCGGATGTATTTTCCCTTGCTGGTGGCCGGTTTGGCTTTGGCCACGGCGTCGATCAGGGCCGACGCGTTTTCCTCGAGTTTGCCGTTCTCGAAGGACAACTTGCCCACCGGGGCATGGATGATCCCGGTCTTGTCCACCCGGAATTCCACCCGGCCGGCCTTGATTTCGTTGACGGCCCTGCCCACATCGAAGGTCACCGTTCCGGTCTTGGGATTGGGCATGAGACCTCGCGGACCGAGAATCCGGCCAAGCTTGCCCACAAATTTCATCATATCGGGCGTGGCGATCACGGCGTCAAAATCGAGATATCCCTTGGCGATCTTCTCCACCAGGTCTTCACCGCCGACTTCATCGGCACCGGCGTCCTTGGCCTCCTGTGCTTTCTCGGCCGACGTGATGACCACCACCCTGACCTGCTTGCCGAGGCCGTTGGGCAGCACCACCGTGCCCCGGACCATCTGATCGGCATGCTTGGGATTGACGCCCAGTCTCATGGCCAGTTCCAGAGTTTCATCGAAGCGGGCGAAGGCAATCCGTTTGATCAGATCGATCGCTTCATTCAACTCGTATTCCCTGGTTTCTACTTGTTCCAATGCTTTCAAATATTTCTTTCCACGCTTGGCCATCGAACATACCTCTATTGAATGATTTCAATCCCCATGCTCCGGGCGGTTCCCTGGATGATGCGCTCGGCAGCTTCCAGGTCGGTGCAGTTCAGGTCCGGCATTTTCAGCTTGGCGATTTCCGTAATCTGCTTCATGCTGACCTTGGCCACCTTCTGCTTGTTCGGTTCCGCGGAGCCCTTGGCGATCTTTGCCGTCTGTTTCAAAAGCACCGCCGCCGGCGGCGTTTTGGTGATGAAAGAATAGGACTTGTCATGATAGACGGTGATCACTACGGGGATAATCAGGCCGGCATCTTTCTGCGTACGGGCGTTGAAGTTTTTGCAGAAATCCATGATATTCAGACCGTGCTGCCCCAGGGCCGGCCCCACGGGCGGCGCCGGCGTCGCTTTGCCGGCGGGGATCTGAAGCTTTATGTAGCCAACGACCTTCTTAGCCATGAATACTCCTTAAATTTTCTCAACCTGCAAGAAATCCAACTCCACCGGTGTCTGGCGACCGAAAATGGTCACCGAAACCTTCATGGTGTTCTTTTCGGTGTTCACCTCATCCACGACTCCCACGAAATTGGCGAAGGGGCCATCCATTATTTTCACCGTCTCGCCCTTTTCGAATCTGAACTTCGGTCTCGGCTTCTCGGCGGAGACAATGAGCGTATTCATCAAATCATTGATCTCTTCCTCGGAAAGGGCGGTGGGCTTGCCGCCCGAGCTCACGAAACCGGTCACTCGTGGGATGGAACGGATCAGGTGCCAAAGATCATCGGACATCTCCATCTCGATAAGCACGTAGCCAGGGTAGACGATTTTGGAGGTCACTACCTTCTTGCCGCTCTTAATCTCCACCAGGTCCTCGGTGGGGATCAGGATCTGGCCGATGGCGTCCTCCTTCCCCGCGACCTGGATGCGGTTCATGAGACTTTCCGCCACGCGCCGCTCGAAGCCACTATACGTATGGATGATGTACCATTTTTTATCGCTCATCGCTAATTCCGAAATAACTGGGTGATCCACTGGATGCCGTTCTGGCAACCGATGTCCACCAGGAAAAGATAGAAGCCGAAAAAGAACGAGGTCAGGATCACCACCAGGGTGGTGCTGTAGATCTCGTTCCGGTCCGGCCAGGAGACCTTGCGCAGCTCGGTGCGGGTCTCCCCGACGAACGTCCAGAAGCGTTTCAGTTTTTCAATAATTACCTTCACCGCTCTTTTCCTCTGTAAGCAAACGATTCACTAAGAAAGGCATGGCAGGCCAGGAGGGATTCGAACCCCCAACATCCGGTTTTGGAGACCGGCGCTCTACCAGTTCGAGCTACTGGCCTGCAATCGCTCTTATTTCGTTTCCTTGTGCAGTGTATGCTGCTTGCAGAAGCGGCAGTACTTCTTGAAGCTGTACTTGTCGACGTGCTTCTTCTTGTTCCGCGTCGTCGAATAGTTCTTGTTCTTGCAATCCGAACACTGCAGATGGACTTTTTCACGCATGGGCCGATACCTGTCTCTTCCGATCGCTTATTCGATAATATCGGTGATGGTGCCGGCACCCACGGTACGACCACCTTCCCGAATGGCGAAGCGCAGACCCTTTTCCATCGCGATGGGGGTAATGAGCTTGCACACCAGGTTGACGTTGTCGCCCGGCATCACCATCTCCACGCCCTCAGGCAGCGCGATATTCCCGGTCACATCCGTGGTCCGGAAATAGAACTGGGGCCGATATCCGGAGAAAAACGGAGTGTGACGGCCGCCTTCTTCCTTGCTCAAGATGTAGACCTCACCCCTGAAATGGGTGTGCGGAGTGATACTGCCCGGCTTGGAAACAACCTGGCCGCGCTCGACCTCGTCTTTGTCGGTGCCGCGCAGCAGCAGGCCGACGTTGTCACCCGCCTCGCCGGCGTCCAGAATCTTGCGGAACATTTCCACGCCGGTCACCACGCGCTTGAGGGTGGGTCGGATGCCGACGATCTCCATTTCCTCACCCACGCGAACACGACCGCGCTCGATACGGCCGGTCACGACGGTGCCGCGGCCGCTGATGCTGAACACATCCTCGATGGGCATCAGGAATTCCTTGTCCACATCGCGCGCCGGCAGCGGAACATAGGAATCAACGGCTTCCATCAGATCCAAAATGGCCTTGTCGTCGGCCGGATCAGCCCCCTCCAGCGCCTTGAGAGCGCTGCCGCGAACGATGGGAATGTCGTCACCGGGGAACTCGTACTCATTGAGCAGATCCCGGATCTCCATCTCCACCAGATCCAGCAACTCGGGATCGTCCACCATGTCCACCTTGTTCATGAACACGACGATGCTGGGAACGCCCACCTGACGGGCCAGCAGCACATGTTCGCGGGTCTGCGGCTTGCAGCTGTCGTTGGCGCCGACTACCAGGATGGCGCCGTCCATCTGGGCCGCGCCGGTGATCATGTTTTTGATGTAGTCGGCGTGACCGGGGCAGTCCACGTGCGCATAGTGTCGGTTGGCCGTTTCGTACTCCACATGGGCCGTGGCGATGGTGATGCCGCGGGCCTTTTCTTCCGGCGCGTTGTCGATGGAATCGAATGACCGGAAATTGATCTTCGGGTTCGACTTGGCCAGAACTTTGGTGATGGCGGCGGTCAGTGTCGTTTTGCCGTGGTCGATGTGGCCGATGGTTCCGATGTTGACGTGCGGCTTTGAGCGATCAAACTTTTCTTTAGCCATTGTTCATATCCTCCAGAATCTTCAATTAATAATTCCTTTTATCTCCAGTTCTTCCTTCGTCATCCCTGGTAGAGGATGGAGCCCACGACCAGGATTGAACTGGTGACCCCTTCCTTACCAAGGAAGTGCTCTACCCCTGAGCTACGTGGGCTCACTTGCTGAATAAAAGGCTTCTTGGAGCGGGAGACGGGATTCGAACCCGCGACCCTCAGCTTGGAAGGCTGATGCTCTAGCCAGCTGAGCTACTCCCGCGCGTATGCGGTTCAGACTCGATTAAGGATGAGGTCATGCGAGCAAATCCTGGTCTCTCCCTCAACCGACTTAACCTCGCCTTGAATTCATGGTGGAGAGGGGAGGATTCGAACCTCCGTAGGACCTAAGCCCGGCGGGTTTACAGCCCGCTGCCATTAACCACTCGACCACCTCTCCATGATATCGGGAATGCAAATAACACGTTCTTTTCTGGAGCTGGCGAGAGGACTTGAACCCCCAACCCGCTGATTACAAATCAGCTGCTCTACCGATTGAGCTACGCCAGCGTCACGAGCCCGGTTTTATACCACAGAAATACTTGTGGGTCAAGACAAAAAGAAGAGAAGAATGATTTCTCTCCCGCCCGGACATGACAAACCGAAATTTTAAACAAATTCCCAAGTGAATTCAAGAAAAAAACAGACGGCGGGTCATTTTTGTGCAGACGTTCGGCCACCGGCGTAGACCGCGCCCAGCGCCCCGTTATACTGCGGATCCGGTGGTACCACGATCTCCGCGAAATCCGTCCCCTGGCCCAGGAATTTGCGAATGGCCCGGTTGTGGGCCACGCCACCCGTCACCACCAGCACACGCGACGGCAACGCCCGCAGATCGGGCAACACGCGCTGGAAGACGGAGAAATTGATGCCGGCGCAGATCCGCTCCAGCGGAACGCCTTCCAC
This sequence comes from Acidobacteriota bacterium, assembly GCA_016935015.1. Lineage (GTDB taxonomy): Bacteria > Acidobacteriota > JAAYUB01 > JAAYUB01 > JAAYUB01 > JAFGRT01. The sequence continues at coordinate 15,864 of JAFGRT010000180.1, forward strand.
AATCTTACCCACCACTTCTGATTCTCCAAACGTGGCGCAGGTGGCGTTCAACGGTTCAGGGTCGGCGGAGTAGAGGCCGAGTTCATGGACGGCGATCCCCAGCAGGCGGGCCATGTTTTCGAGGTAACGGCCGCTGCCGGCGGCACAGCGGTCGTTCATGACGAAGTTCTCCATCCGCCCGTCAAGCACAGCGATCACCTTGGTGTCCTGACCTCCGATATCCAGCAATGTGAAGTCTTCCAACCCGAGCTGGTATCGGGCTCCCTGCAGGTGGGCCTCCAGCTCGGGGATGATTTCCGCCTGGTCAAAGCGGGCCAGATGCCGCCCGTAACCCGTGGTGTAGAGGCGCAGCCCGTCCGCTGGCAGCGGCCGGGCGAATTGTGTCCGGAACCGGTCGGCCAGCCGCTCCCGGCTGAGGGACAAGCACCCCCCGGCCCGGTGGGCGAAGGAATGATAGAACGCGATGGTGTCGAACATTTCGCGTCCGACGATTTCATCACCCAGCAGCCAGATCAGCTTGACCCAGCGACTGCCGAGGTCGATCCCTACACGCAGGCTGGCCGGAGCGGATATGGCCTCGCGCCGCCGGTCCGGACTCGTGCCGGCGGCGGGCGAAGTGGCTCGGGACACATACGGACCTTGTTCGACGGCGTGGGGAGTGGCCACGCATTCCGTCTGCCGGGCGGCAAGCATGCCGATAAAGTTCTCCAGCCGGGTTTCGTCGCGCGGACTCAACGGGCCAGGGGTATCGGCCTCCAGGGTCAGCACGGGTACCGGCAGCTCACGCCGAAATATCTGGTCCTCCAGATGATGAAAGCAGAAGGTCTGCACATAGTGAATCAGCCCGGCCAGACGGCGTTCCGTCAAGGCGTGACGGATATCCGCCACCCGCCCGAAGACGGAATAGGGATACGTGTATTCCCGGTACTGCGCCAGCAGGTCCGCGGCGGGGCGACACATGGCGAACTGGCGCTGAACCTCGTTGAAGACGATGCGACCACCCAGGGCCTCGGTTTTCTCATACAGGTCGTCGATCATCGTCGGGACCCCGACGTACCCCAGTCGTACGCCTTCAGACGGCGGGACGCGTCCGGCCGCCTTGTGGAGGAAATCCCGCAGGTCCGCTTCGAACGCCGGTGGTTCACCGTTCATATCCGAACCGGACACCAGGTACAGGTGATTTTCGAAACCGGACACCAGACCTTCCCGCCAGGTGAGCTCGTCCAGCTGTCGCAGCATGTCCCGGATGGGGGTAAACCGTCGGCGGACCTCCTCGGCCGCCGCCAGCGTGGTATCGAGCCGCCCGGCCAGTCGAGCCAGCTCCGCCTGCAGAACGTCGGGATCGCGGTCCAATGGGTAGGCGAAGGGGATGACCTCGATGCCCCGCTCTCTCAAAATCAGGCCCGTGGCGTCGGAGAAACTGCAATCCCCCTGGACCACCTCAATGACGGAGGCAAGCCCCTGCACCAGGGCGGCGACCAGAATTCCCTTGTTCCAGCCGCACACCGTCCGGGGCAGACCGATTTTTTCGGCCTCCACGGCAAAATGTCGGCGGTCCTCATGGGTGATGAACACGTTGTTCAGGTCCACCGGGACGCGCCCGGCGGCGTAGACGATCTCGATGGGCACCGTGGTGGTGATACCGATGCGGGCACTGTTCATGACGAACCTCCCGCTGCGGCCGCCTCGGCCGCCCGGATCCGCCGGCACAAGAGCTGGTACACCCGCCGCTTCCCCCGGTGATAGCGGCGGCGCCAGCGGCGAACCTCCGGCCCGCTGTCCAGATCACGCACGATCTCCTCGAAGGAACGTGGCCGAGCGGTAACGTCCGGAAATCGGCGGCGGAGTTGCTCAACGGACGGATCGGTCAGCGCTTCGTCCAGCAGCGTTTCATGAACCTGCCGGAAGGCCATTTCCAATTCCGGCAGGATGTGGGACGTTTCCACGGGATTGTAAGGAATGCTGACGATGTCGAGGCCGAGGACGGCGAACAGCCGTAAATAGCGGGCAGTGACTTCGTCCGGACAGATCTTGCGGCGCCGCCCCATGCGGACCTCGAATCCCCACAGCGCCTTTTGTACCCGCGCCGGGGTGATGCGGCCCAGCAGCTCCACCCGGCGCCGGGGCAGCGGCAGCACCCGGGCGGCGTACACTTCGTCCAGACCGGGACCCGGCAACTCCGCCAGCAACCGGCTGGCAAAACTCGTGGATCTCTGGGGGGATTGCGCGGTCTTCATCCGTGACTCGATCTCCCGGCTGGTCGGAGCAGCCTGAATATGGCCCGACGTAACAATATACCACAGATCCGGCGGTGATCCGGGGACCAAAAGCAGCCGTTCACGGAAAAATCCTGCTGCAGAAAAATGCATCCTATGGCAATATATCTGCGGATTCCAGCCGACAATATTGCCCCGAACGGGTCCGGACGTTTCTACATAGAGGAGGGTCATGAACATCGACCAGTACATCGGACGAAGGGTGTCGGAATACTTTGCCGAAAATACCTTTACTTTCTCGCTCATGAAACAGCGCCTATCACCGCCGGTGTATCAGCGGCTGGCGAGGGCCGTCCATTTTTACGAGGAACTGAACATCGACTTGGCGGAGGAGGTAGCCGACGCCATGAAGGAATGGGCCATGGCGCGGGGCGTGACGGCCTACACCCACTGGTTCCAGCCCCTGACCGGCCTGACGGCCGAAAAGCATGATTCGCTGCTGGCGTACGGACCCCACGGCGAAATCATCGAAAAATTCACCGGCGCCCAGCTCATCAAGAGCGAACCCGACGCCTCGAGTTTTCCCCACGGCGGGATGCGCAGCACGTTCGAGGCACGGGGCTACGCCGCCTGGGACCCTTCTTCCCCGGCCTTCATCATGGAAGGCGAGTACGGAAAAACCCTGTGCATTCCGTCGGTCTTCGTATCCTACGATGGTTATGTCCTCGACAAGAAAACCCCGCTCATCAAGTCCATCAAAGCCGTCAACGAGGCGTCCCTGCGCCTCCTGCACCTCCTGGGCTATGAGAACCAGCAGTGGGTGTATCCGCAGGTGGGTCCGGAACAGGAATTTTTCCTCATCGATCTGGAGTACTATCAGAAACGGCCCGACCTGCTGCTGCTGGGCTACACCCTCTTCGGCCAGCGCACTCCGCGCGGACAGCAATTCGAGGATCATTACTTCGGCTCCATCAAGGAACGTGTCCTGGCCTTCATGCAGGAGCTGGAAATCGAGCTCTACCGGCTGGGCATCCCCGCCAAAACCCGCCACAACGAGGTAGCGCCCAACCAGTTCGAAATCGCCGCCCTGCACGAAAACGCCAACCTGGCGGCCGATCACAACCAGCTGCTCATGGAGATCCTGCGCCGGGTCGCCCGCCGCCACGGGTTTGCCGCGCTGCTCCATGAAAAACCGTTTGCCGAGATCAACGGCAGCGGCAAGCACAACAACTGGTCGCTGGTGTCCGCCGGCGGCGAGAACATGTTCTCCCCCGGCACCACACCGCTCGACAACCTTCGCTTTCTCTGCTTCATCATCGCCGCCCTTTACGGCGTGTATCATCACGGCGACCTGTTGCGGGCCATCATCGCCACGCCCGGTAATGACTTCCGGCTGGGCAGCCATGAGGCCCCGCCGGCCGTCATCTCCGTTTTTCTGGGCGAGGAACTGACATCCATTATGGAACAGTTGGCGGAAGGAAAAATCCACTTCCGTCAGAATTCCAGCCGCTTCTCCACCGGCGTGCCGTTCATCCCGCCCTTCCCCCTGGACACCACCGACCGCAACCGGACCTCCCCCTTCGCCTTCACGGGCAACAAGTTCGAATTTCGGGCCGTCGGCTCATCCGCCTCCATTGCCATGCCCAATGCGGTGATCAACGCCGTGGTGACCGATGGACTGCAGGTCGTCGCCGATGCCATCCGGCGGCAGCTCGACGAAGACCACTCCCTGGAGCACGCCTGCCTGACCGCCCTTCAGAAAATCTACCGGGAAGTAAAGGACATTCACTTCGACGGGGACAATTACAGCGGCGACTGGGTGGCCATCGCCCACCGGCGCAATCTGCCCGTCGCCGCGCATACGGCCGATGCGCTGCAGTTCATGCGCCGCGAAAAAAACATCGAGCTGTTCCGCAAATACCGGGTGCTGCACCCCGAAGAAGTCATCGCCCGCTACCACATCAAGCAGAGTATTTATATCAACACGGTGGAACTGGAGCTGCGCACCGCCCGCAACATGATTCGCACCCTTTTCCTGCCGGCCTGTTTCCGGTATGAGCGGGAGCTGGCGGATCTGCTCCGGCAGATGACGGCGCTATCCGATGGGGTTGATGAGGATGTCCAGGTTCATCAACTGCACTTCCGCAAGATTACCTCCCGCGTCCGTTCCGTCCTCGAGCAGCTGCAGCAGTTGGACCAGTACAACGAGGAGCTCCGCACCCTCAGCGAAGAGGAGAAGGCCCGGCTCTGCGCCGAGACCATCCGCCCCGCCCTGGTTCGGATCCGGGAGATCGTGGATAAACTGGAAGAACGGGTGGACGCTTCCCTATGGCCGGTGCCCCGCTATTGGGAGATGCTCAGCGATCTTTCGTTTTGAGGTGAGCGGCGACTCCGCCCCGACGGCTGATTTACCGGGAGCAAAGTCTCAGGAAGGCGTCACAGTTGGGGAAGTCCAGCCCCAAAGGGGCCGGCAGGCCCACCTGCTGGCAAAAGCAACCCGTATCCGCCAGCGAAGGGAAAATGTGATCGGGCGCATGGCGCATCAGCTCGGACAGGGAGTAATCACCGGTGGCCACCGCCACGGCTCGACAGGCCGCGGTTCTGGCACAGGCGATATCCCGCGGAGTGTCCCCAATCACCAGGCAGGTCGCCGTCGCGTCCAGGAGCGATCCGGCCGCAGCCTCGGCCCGACGGCGAGCGATTCCGGACAGTTCCAGCCGGTCGGCGGCATCATCACCAAAGGCGCCGCAGGCGAAATAATCCTCGATGCCGAAATACTTCAGTTTCAAGCGGGCGCCTTCCTGCCAGTTACCCGTGAGTAGTCCCAGCAGACAATCGGACCGCTGGGCCAGATAGCGGAGCAAGGGGGTGATGCCCGGCATCAGATGTCCCCGGCCGTTGAAGCGCGGCAGCTCCTCGGCCAGTGTCTGGAAATACAACTCCTGGAATGGCTCCAGGCGGGGCGCCACATTCCAGCGGCGGGCGGCCTCATCATAAATCTGCGGATCCGTCTTGCCCCCCAGTGACATCTCCTCCAGGGCGTTGTCGATACCGTGAAGACACATGAACGTCCGCGACATGGCATAGCGACCGGCACCGCCCGTCGACAGAAGCGTGCCGTCAATATCAAATAAAAATATCCAGCGAACAGCAATCGATTTCATCGTTCACCTTGGAATTGAAAGAAACATCATAGGAGGGATACCGCCAAAATGCAACCGGATTTTTGGCCGACGGCACCGCCGCCGCCCGTCAGATGTCAGCCTATTCCTTGTGAAAATGGAAGATCAACCGGCCGATACGCAGCTCGTCGCCGCTGTTGAGTTTGTGAGTAACTCCGGATTGGAGCAGGTATTTTTTGTTGACCACAATCTTGTTTTTACTCTTGATATCCTCGATGTAATATTCTTCGTTCAACTTCAGGATCCGGGCATGCAGCCGGGACACGTGTTTCCCGTCGTCATAGGGGGTCAGATCGATTTCCGGAAAGCATCGTCGCTCCGGATCACGGCGGCCGATGATAGTGATGTCCTTGATGACATTGAATGATTTGTTTTCAGTCGTCAACTTCAGCACCGCCTTGGGCACCTTGATGAAGGGCGAGTGCGGCTGTTCCGTGCCGCAATTGGGGCAGATCAAATCGTTTTCGGAAAGCTGGGTGTAGCACTTGACGCAATAAATATCCAGATTGGACGATGATTCGCGGCGGATGAAATCGTCCATGGGCGGCAGGAAATCCTTGAATTCCTCCTCGAATTCGCGGCGCAGCTGATCAAAATCGGTGAAGGTTTCATTGCGGGTCTCGTCCTGGACGCTGGGCACGACCTCTTTCTTGCCGGTGTGGCGCTTCTTGTCGGCGAGCACCGTCAGCAAATCCTTGCGGCGAGTATCGGCTTCCGCGTCGGGATAATACTTTTGCTGGATGGCCTCCAATTCCTTCTTCAGGGCGTACGCCGACGAGAAACGGTTGCTGGCATTGTAGGACACGCAACGGCAGATCACCTGCTCCATGGCGGGGGAGATATCGGAATTGTATTCACGGGGCAGGGGATTTTTCGAGAAGTCGAAAATCAGGATGGGTTTGGTCTGGGGTGAAACGCCCGTCAGAAAATAGAACATGGTGGCACCGAGGGAATAAATGTCGGACGCCGGCTCGATTATTTCCTCGTACACCTCCGGCGGTACGTAACCCATGGTGCCGATGGTGGTGATGTCGGTGAGATTGGCCGTGAGAAACCGGGCGATGCCGAAATCCACCAGCACCACGCGGTCCTGGGGCGTCAGCATGATGTTGCTGGGCTTGAGGTCGCGGTAGATGACGGGCGGCTTGTGGGTGTGCAGATAATGCAGGACGTCGCAGATCTGGATGGCCAGCCGGATGAGCTGCTCTTCATCGAGTTTTTCCCCGTACTGTTTCATATACCGGTTCATGTCCATCCCGTCGATGAATTCCATGACGAGATAGTATTTGTCGCTGTCCATGAAATAGTCGTAAATCTGGGGAATACTGGTATGGTTCAAGGTGGCCAGGAGCGATGCCTCCCGTTCGAATTCCTTGATGGTGCGCTCGTGCTCCAGCGGCTCGGAGTAGAGATCGATCAGCTCCTTGATGGCGCAGAGACGGTTGGACAAACGGATATCCCGGGTCTGGTAGACGTTGCCCATGCCGCCGCCGCCGATCCGTTTGACCACTTCATAGCGGTTAAAAAACATGTGTCCCGGTTGCAGGAAATTCTTGCGGTACCGACACCGGAACGACTCCGCAATGTCCTGCGGCGCCGCCCATTGCCGGTACTCATCCCGCAACAGGTTTGCTCCGTGACCAGGCAGCGCTTTTCTTCTCCTCACCATGAAACCTTCACCAATACCACCGAAATATTATCCTTGCCGCCGGCGCGATTGGCGATCCGCACCAGACGGGTGGCCGCCCGCTCCGGACTCCGCGCGCCGTCAATCACGGTCTGAATCTGTTCATCCGACACCATGTTGTTCAGTCCATCGGAACATAATAACACCCAGACCGGCGGTGTCAACTCTTCCTCGTACACATCCAGCTCCATGACCTCGTCGGACCCGAGAGAGCGGTAGAGAAAATTTCGGCCGGGGTGATATTTGGCCTCTTCGGGGGTAATGGTCCCCAGCTCCAGCATTTGATTGACGATGGTATGGTCGCGGGTGACCTGTTTCAGCTGTTCCCGCCCGATGACGTAGCATCGGCTGTCCCCCACACTGGCCACGGTCAGGGTACGGTCCACAATGATCGCGGCCGTGATGGTGGCGCCCATGCCGAAAAAGGCCGGATTCTTGCGGGACAGTTCAATGATGTCCCTGTTGGCCCGCTGGATGGCCTGGGGCAAAACCCGGCGCGGCGGCAGAGGGGGGACCGGCGGCTTCATCTTTTTGAAGTGATAGTTGTACACATTGTCAGGCAGGCGGAAAAACCTGGACTGGACCAGTTTCTGGAAATAATCCCGGTTGATGGCCGACACCATGCTCTTGATGGCCGTCATGGACGCGATTTCGCCGGCATTGTGCCCGCCCATTCCATCGGAGACCACGAAGAGGCCGCAGGTGATGGCCTGGGAATTGGTCACGCTGGAGAAACTGTAGGCTGCCACCCCGTCTTCGTTGTGCGGCCGCTCGCGGCCGACATGCGTCTGGGCCGCATAGCTGAGGGTGATGTTTCGTGTCATAAGCTTCCCGGATACCGAGCTGGAATCTTCGTTACCGCGACGGCCGAAATTCCCTCTGCACGAAGAAGATCAGAGAACTTGCCGTGGAACCGGTTCCCTCTCCTTTCACAAATCCGCTGATAAATAGAGAACGCGAGCGCCATTATTCTGCAGAAGCAACGGCTGTCCAGCCGCGACTATTATATAATCAATGATCGAACAACTTCCACCCTTTTGGAATAGGTGGTTGTATTTTTATACGGATTTATCTAAAATAGGCCCTTTATTTCGTTCACTTAGCGGAAGGTGCTCATGCTGGATATCAAATATGTTCGTGAAAACCTGGCCCTGGTTCAGGAGAAAATCGGCCGGCGGGGCAGCGGTTTCGATGCCGGGGCGTTTGCCGAACTCGAAAACCGCCGCCGCAAACTCATCGTCCGGACGGAAGAGTTGCGCGCTCTGCGCAATCGGGTTTCCCAGGAAATCCCCCGCCGCAAAAAAGCCGGCGAGGACGTGGCGGCCCAGATCGCCGAAATGAAGGACGTGGGTGAAACCATCAAGGATCTCGAAGAAGGGCTGGCGGCAGTGGATCAGGAATTGCAGGATTTCCTACTCAATGTGCCCAATTTGCCCGACGATGCGGTGCCGCCGGGCCACTCCGAAGAAGACAACGTCGAGGTGCGCCGTTGGGGCACCCCCCGAAACTTCGACTTCCCGGTGAAGGATCATGTGGATCTGGGGGCGGCGTTAAACATTCTCGATCTCGACCGGGCGGCCAAAGTCACCGGCGCCCGTTTCGCCATTTACCGCGGCGCCGGCGCCCGTTTGGAACGGGCTCTGATCAATTTTATGCTGGAGGTACAGACCCGGGAAAATGGCTACCTCGAGGTCTTGCCGCCCTTCATGGTCAACGCCGATTCCCTGGTCGGCACCGGCAATCTTCCCAAGTTCGAAGACGACCTTTTCCGGATCCAGAACTGGCCATTCTACCTCGTGCCCACCGCCGAAGTGCCGGTGACCAACTTCTACCGGGACGAAATACTGGAAGAAGCCGAACTGCCCATCCGCCTGGTGGCCTTCACGCCCTGCTTCCGTTCCGAAGCGGGCTCTTACGGAAAACTGACACGCGGTCTGATCCGTCAGCATCAATTCAACAAGGTGGAGCTGGTCAAATTCTGCCGGCCCGAAGAATCCATGGCGGAGCTGGAATCGCTTACCGCCGACGCCGAAACCATCCTGCAGCGGCTGGGACTTCCCTACCGGGTGGTGAGCCTTTGCACGGCGGATCTGGGTTTTTCATCGGCCAAGACCTATGACATCGAGGTCTGGCTGCCGAGCCAGCAACGGTATGTGGAGATCTCTTCCTGCAGCAACTTCAAGGATTTCCAGGCACGGCGGGCCGCTATCCGCTACCGCCCCGCCGGTCAGGGCAAACCGCGCTACCTGCACACCCTGAACGGCTCCGGTCTGGCCATCGGCCGAACCTGGGTTGCCCTGATGGAAAACGGCCAGAACGCCGACGGCAGCATCACCCTGCCGGAAGTGTTGCGGCCCTTCATGGGCGGAGATGTCCACATCTTCGCTCAGGCAACAAGTTAAGGAGGATATCATGATTAACGCGACGGACATACGCCGAGGGATGATCCTGAAAATGGATGACGGTCTCTACCAGGTGTTCGACTTCACCCATATCACCCCGGGCAAGGGGCGAGCCTTCGTCCAAACGAAACTGCGCAACCTGGAATCCGGTGTCATCAAGGATTACCGTTTCCGCTCCAGTGACCGGGTGGAAAAGGCGTTCCTGGATTCGCACGAGATGCAGTACATGTACAACGACGGCGAATTCTACTACTTCATGAACAACGAGACCTTCGAACAGATCTCGTTGAGCCGCGAGTACCTGGGTGACGGCATTTATTACCTGAAACCGGATACCATCATCAGCATGCAGTTCCACGAAAAGCGGCCGCTCGGTGTGCAGCTGCCGGCCTCGGTGGAACTGGAGGTGGTGGAGACGGAACCGGCAGTGAAAAATGCTACGGTGTCCAATGTCACCAAACCCGCCACCACCGAAACCGGCCTGGTGGTCCAGGTACCTCCGTTCATCAATTCGGGAGAGACCATCAAAGTGAACACGGAAACCGGCGAGTACATCAGCCGGGCCTGACGCACGTGCCGCCCCGGCGGCGGCATGTGCCCGGAGAAACCACCTGTGAGGGAACATGTGATCGAATCAGAGGTCACGCCACGTGCGCCATCATTCGCAACCGCCCTCATCACCATTCCCTGTTTCAACGAGGAACTCATCCTGAACCGGAATGTGGAGGAACTGTACCTCTTCTGCCGGCAGAGACTGACCGCCTTCCGATGGTCCATCCTCATCGCCGACAACCACTCCCACGACGAAACCGGCCGCATTGCCCGTTCCCTGGCCGAGCGGTACGAGGAGGTGGCCTACTATTTCCTGCCGGAGAAGGGGCGCGGCAACATTCTCCGCACCTGCTGGCTGGAGCAGGAATTCGACATCTACGCGTATATGGACGCCGACCTGGCCACGCACCTGGAGCATCTGCCGCCGCTGCTGGAAGCCGTGGCCGGAGGGGCCGATGCCGCCGTGGGCTGCCGTCTCATCCCCGGAGCGGAGGTCATCGGCCGCAGCTTCAGCCGCGAGGTGTCCTCCCGCGTGTACAACTGCCTGCTGCGCCTGGTTTTCAGCAGCCGGCTCCATGACGCCCAGTGCGGCTTCAAGGCCGTCAGCCGGCGGGTGCGGGATCACGTGTTGCCCCTGACCCGGGACCATCACTGGTTCTTCGACAGCGAGGTCCTGGTCCTGTCCGAGCGAAAGGGATACCGGCTGCAGGAAATCCCCATCAGCTGGCAGGATCACCAGTTCCGGGACAGCAAAGTGAAGCTTTTTCGGGATATCCGTTATTTTGTCCGCCAGATATCGGCGTTTCGGCGCCGCCTGAAGCAGGATCCCGCGATTCGGGGATTTTTGGCGGAATAGGACCGGTCCATTCTTCTTGTATTCCCCAGAAAACGTTGGTGAGATGTCGCCCCCCCCACCGCCGGCCCTGATGACCGACGGCAACAACGAATCCGCATGGGGGAGACGGCGCGGGATCGGAGTCGGCCCTCAGCGCCGCCGGCCGCCGGAAATAAAATTGAGGACGGCGATGAAGATGGCGGCCCCGGCAATGGACCACAGGACCGGGATGTCCTTCAGATAAATGAAATCCTTGATGCCCAGTTTCTGACTGAGAAGGGTGCCGATCAGGGCACCGATAAAACCCAGCACGATGCTGGTGATGCAACCGCGACGGGATGACCCGGCCAGCCGGGCCCCCAGGGCGCCGCATACGAAAGCCACCAGCACCAGGGCGAGGAGATTGAGGAGATTATCCAGCATAATTTGTACTCCGCAAAAAAACGGATGAATACCTGAATCTTAGCAGAAGTGGCCAGTGGATGCAATCGGCAAGGCCATTTTGACCCTTCGTCAAACGTCATTGTCCACCGTTGTGGCCGGTCCTGCTCAAAGCGTCGGCCCGCTGACCCGCCGGTGCAGTTCCAGCAGATCCACGGCATTCATCAGACCGTCTTCGTTCAGATCGGCCTGGATTTCACCGCCGCCCGAAGGCCACGCCAGGTTTTCGGACAGAACAGCCGCCAGCAGGACCATGTCCACGCTGTCCACGCTGCCGTTCCAGTCCACGTCCCCCGCTATGATCGGAACGGGCGCCGCCAATTCGGCCACGGCGCTCACCGCGGCGCGGGCGGAACGGGTGCAGAAATCCATGTTCAGCTTGTCAAAGGTGTCGAATTCGGAATGATAGTAGGGATAGGTTACGTTGGCGTCCTCAATCCCGCAGACGGCGCTGTAGCCGTTGTCCCAGAAGGAGGAGTGATCGCTGTAGATGAACATGGGATTGGTGATGCGCTTCACGTCCAGATCCGTGTACATCTCCGCCGCCGCCGCAAATAACTGGCCCAGCCAGATGGACGGGCCGTTGCAGATGATATCCAGGTCCTCGGGGACAAAATCGGTATACGCCACCATATCCAGATTGACCACGGCCACGATGTTTTCCCCGTCATCGGCCGCGGCGGCCGCGAAATGTTCACTGCCGAAGAGACCCCACTCCTCGGCGGAAAAACAGACGAAACGAACGGTATTCTCCAATGAATAATGGCGCAGGATCCAGGCGGCCTCCATAACGACGGCGGTGCCGCTGGCGTTGTCGTCGGCGCCGGGGGCTTCCCCCACCCCGTTGCGGTTGATGGAATCGTAGTGGGCGCAGATGATAACGACCTCTTCCGGCCGGCAGCGGCCGGGAAGCGTGGCCACGACGTTGCGGGTGTTATACCCGTAGAAGCTGAAGTCATCGAATTCCACTTCGAGCCCCATTTCCCGGAAAAAGTCGTATAAATAATTGCCGGCCTGGCGGCAGCCCGCCCACCGGGCATCGCGGGTACGCACATCGTGCACGTCGCGGAAATCCTGCAAGGTCTGAATATAACCGGTCAGGTTCTCCATGGATACCGCCGCGGCCATGGTGGCGATTAAGGGATCATATGTCAGCTCCAGCCCGGGTTCGTCGGCCGCCGAGGCTTCGCCCGGCCAGTCGACAGAAACCGCCCGGCGGGACAACCGCTTGACGGGCAAGCGGCCGGGGATCAACGCACGGCCGGGAATGTCGACGGGAGTCCAGAAAAGAGCCACCCCGTCGGTCACGGGGGCCACCTGCCCCCGGGCGGCCAGTTGGCGGAGGTCCGCGTCGTCATCGACGGCGACCAGCAGGTACTCCGTACCGTCGTCCCAGTCCGCCAACCATCGCACCAGCAGCCCCGCCGCCGCAGCCTGCTCCAGGCCGACGGCGGTACATTTCGCCACCAGCACATCGTCCAGCACCTGCAACACCGTCATCCCGTCCGGCAGCGTGCCGAGAGCGGCCAGCCGTTCATTCCGGGCCAAGACCACCAGTCCGGGGGCCACATCGGCCGCCTGGGCGATCACCATGGACATAACGGTCAGCAGCAGGAGGAAATTGAATCGAAGAAGCATTATTTTCACCACGTGAACCTTTGAATGAGAGTCCCTAACGAGGACGCCTTCGGGGCGTCGGTCCGTGGCAGGATATCCCCGTCCGCTCATGGAGTGCCTCACGAACCACCTGTTAAGATCATGCCGCGCGGTGCGATGTTCAGAAAAATTTGCCGCGGCCGTCGTTTCCCGCCGCCGCACCGGCGGGGCCTAGAACCAGAATGATAGGGTATCTCCACAGGGCGTGGCAATAATAAACCGGCGTCCCCATTCCACTACCCGTCGCCTGACAGGCGATCGCTCAGGGTAAAACCGCCGCCGGAGGACGGGTCTGCAACCGACGCGGTGACACGATACCACCGGAAATGATCAGTTTCATGGCATCTTCGACCGGTATTTCCACCCACCGGATTTTCTCCAGCGGCACCATGGTCAGGATGCCGGTGGTGGGATTGATGGAGTTCAGCAACAGCACCAGGGCCATGCGCCGGCCGTCATCCAGGGTCACTTCGCGGTTCAGGAATCCGAAGGCCCACAATCCATCCGACGGCCAGGGGACCATCACCACCTTTTTCTCTTCCGTGTCACCCTCCTGTGAAAACGCCTGCAGGATTTGCTTGATGGAATTGTACACATTGCCCGCCAACGGGATATGGTTCAGGATACGCTCACCCAGGCGGATGAGACGCTGGGCCAGCAGGTTGCGGGTAACGATCCCGATGATCAGCACCAGCGCGCCGGTGATGAGTATGCCCAGGCCGGGTATATAGGCTTCCAGCGAGCGCGTCAGCAACGGCTGCAAGAGGTCGTCGGTGATCCGGAAGAGCAGAAACAGTACGTAACCGGTGGCAAACAGAGGCCCCACCAGCAACAACCCCGACAGAAAGGATCTTTTCAGGCCGGTCCGCCATGTGGATTTCGTCGTTTTCATGGTATCCTACCTCGCGCAGGGAATGTCGTGCGAATTTTACGCCAGCCGGCCACCCGTACCAAGCGGTTTCTGCCGGCTACACCGGATCGACGAAGGCCGGCGGCCGGGCACGATTTCCAGAACTTCCCTTTCGGCGAGATCGTAAGAATCCTTTTTACTTCCGAGCAAAGGAGTGTTTTCAGCATGAAGCATTGGATCGCGTTAATGGTTCTTTTGTGCGCCGCCTGGACATGGGCCGCCGAGGCCCGTTTTCTGAGCGACCCCACCCTGTCGCCGGACGGCAGCAGCGTCGTCTTTGCTTATCAGGGGGATTTATGGCGGATACCGGCCGAGGGAGGGACCGCTCTGCGGCTGACCGGGATGCGCGGCGAGGAAAGCCAACCGCGCTACTCGCCTGACGGCCGCTGGCTGGCCTTCACCGGCAGCCAGGACGGCAATGGTAACGTTTACGTCATGCCCGTCACGGGCGGGGAAATCCGACAATTGACCTACCATGACGCCAATGATCTGGTGGACTCGTGGTCCTGGGATTCCCAGCAGATCTATTTCACCTCGGACCGGTACAACAATTTTTCCGCCTACCGGGTCGCCCGCACGGGGGGGACACCCGTCCGGCTGTTCAGCAACTTCTTCAACACACCCCACGGCATCGTGGAGAATCCCCGCACCGGGGCCTGGCTGTTTACCGACACCTGGGAGAGTTTCCGCTTCGCCCATCGCAAGCGCTACAAAGGGGATTACAATCCGGACCTCAAAACGTACCACCCGGAAACCAAGGAGTTCGAGGTGCTGACCACCTACCGCGGCAAGGATTTCTGGCCCACCATCGATCGCGCCGGCAACATCTACTTTGTATCCGATGAAGCCAACGGTGAATACAATCTCTACACCATCACCCAAGGACGGAAAACGCCATTGACCGCTTTCCCGACCTCTGTCATCACCCCTCAGGTCAATGCCGACGGTGGCCGGCTGGTTTTCGTCAAGGACTATCAATTGTTCCGGCACGACCTGAGCACCGGAAACAGCATCGCCATTCCCGTAAACCTGTTCGTTAGCGACACCCTTGAGCTGGAGCAATCTTTTGATGTCGCCGGCAAGATCAGCACCTTCGCCGCATCACCCGACGGCAAGAAACTGGCCTTCATTTCCCGCGGCGAGCTGTTCGTCGGTGACAGCGAAGGCAAGTTCATTCGGCAGATGACGACCCGGCCCGACGGCCGGATCATGGAAGTCGCCTGGTTGGCCGATAACCTGACCCTGGTGTACAACCAAACGGTGGACGGCTGGTTGAACTGGTTCCGCATCACGGCCGACGGCAAGACCGCCGAAGTCCAGATCACCCGGGACAGCCAGAGCAACCGCAACCTGACCCTCAACAGTGACCGCAGCCAGGGCGTGTATCTTAGCGGCCGCAGCGAGGTTCGGCTCCTGGACCTGAAAACCTGGGCCAGCCGGACCATCGCCACCGACGAGTTATGGGCCATGTACAATCCCGATCCGCGCTTTTCCCCCGACGACCGGTATGTGGCCTTCACCGCCTACCGCAATTTTGAGACGGATATTCTGCTGGCGGATCTCCAGGAAAACAAAATCATCAACATCACCGATACGGGCGTAACGGAAACCAGTCCGTACTGGTCCCCGGACGGCAAGTACCTCTACTTCGCCTCAGACCGCGGCCATCCGTCCTACCCGCGCGGCGACACCGAACCTCGCATCTACCGTCTGCCCCTGCAGAAATTCGACGAGGCCTTCAAGAGCGCCGAATTCGAGAAGCTGTTCGAGAAAAAAGAAAAAGACCGGAAAGACGAGAAGGAAAAGGCTGAACCAGCCGCCGACGCGCCGGACAAGCCGGCCGGGAAAGAGGCGGCCGTCGACAAGGAGAAACAGGAAAAAGCCACCCCGGCTGTGACAGTGACCGTCGATTTCGAGGACATGCTGGAGCGGCTGGAGCGCATCTCGCCCAATCGTGGCCAGCAGGGCCAACCGGTGGTGCTACAGGAGAAGGAGGTGCAAACCGTTCTGTACATCTCCGACCATGACGGCGAAGGGAACAACGTGTGGAAAACCGTCATTGCGCCCTTCAAGCCCAATGAAACCAAAAAAATCGAAGGCGCACGGACCGGCGGGCTGACCTTAGCCGCCACCGACAAGAAACAGTATCTCCTGGTGCGGGGCGACATCCACGAACTGGATCTCAAGGCCAACAAGGTGAAGAAAATCGAACTCAAGCACAAGTTCACCCGTCAGTTGCGTCAGGAATTCCGCCAGATGTTCGAAGAGGTCTGGGCCGCCGTGGCCGAAAATTTCTACGACGGTGACTTTCACGGCACCGATTGGGACGCCATCGGCCGGCGCTACCGCCAGCTGCTGCCGTTCGTGACCACCCGCGGCGATTTGCGCACCCTCGTCAATGACATGCTGGGCGAACTGAATGCGTCCCATATGGGCTTCTATTCCAGCGGTGAAGAGGAAAAGACCTTTTACAACCTGCGCACTGCGGCGCCGGGGATCCGGTTCGCCACTGACCGGCCCTACGTGGTGGAGGCGGTGGTCAAGGATTCACCCGTCGACCGGGAAGGCAAGGACCTGGCGGTCGGCGATGTCCTGGTGGCCGTGGACGGGCAGGCGGTGGATCCGGAACGCAACCGGGAAAGTTATTTTTTGCGCCCCGACCGCGCCGAGGAAATGATCCTGTCCTTCCGC
The DNA here is from genome assembly GCA_016935015.1 of Acidobacteriota bacterium. Lineage (GTDB taxonomy): Bacteria > Acidobacteriota > JAAYUB01 > JAAYUB01 > JAAYUB01 > JAFGRT01. Next base: position 32,436 of record JAFGRT010000180.1, read on the forward strand.
CGCGACGGGGAAACCTTCGATGTACGTGTTCATCCCCAGAGCAGCGTCGCCTTTCGCAGCCTGCTGTACAGCGAGTGGATCGCCGAGAACCAGCGTTATGTGGACGAGCGGTCCGACAAGCAGATCGCCTATATCCACATGCCCGACATGGGCGGCGGCAGCCTGAACGATTTCCTGGTGGAGATGACGTCGGAGTGGTATCGCCGCGAGGCCCTCATCCTGGATCTGCGGTTCAACCGGGGTGGCAATGTCCACGACGACGTGCTGCAGTTTCTGAGCCAGCGGCCCTACACCCAGTGGAAGTATCGCGACGGCAAGATGTCGCCCCAGCCCAATTTCGCCCCGGCGGCCAAGCCCATCATCCTCCTGGTCAATGAACAGAGCCTGAGTGACGCTGAGATGACGGCGGCCGGTTTCCGGGCCCTCGAACTGGGCACAATCATCGGCACCGAAACGTACCGTTGGCTGATCTTTACTTCCGGGCGCCAGCTGGTGGACGGCTCTTTCTGCCGCCTGCCCGCTTGGGGCTGTTTCACCCTCGACGGTCGTAACATCGAAACCGAGGGCGTGGCGCCGGACATCTACATCAAGACCACCCTCGAGGATCGCCTGGCGGGCCGTGATCCCCAGCTGGACCGGGCCATTGAAGAAATCCGCAAGGATATGCACCAGTAACCCGCCTGCTTTCACTCCGACCGGGAGCAGTCCGCTTCCGGTCGGGCTATTTATCAGCGACACCCCCATCGGTCGTTCCGTCTCGTTCCGGCCGGTCATTCCCCGTTGATTTCCAGGCACAGCCCGCCTACAATAAGCGGCACCCGGGAAGCCCGCTCTGTGTCCGACTATTCCGGACATCCGTCCCAGTGACCGGTAGGCCTTCCCGGCGGGCGGCATTCCATCCCGACGCGCGGATCACTCCGTGCTTCCGGCAAAGGAAGGACACCATGCAGGCATACAATCTGGTCAGTCTGGCCGGCATCCCCATCTTGCTGGCCCTGGCCTGGTTATGCTCCACCAACCGGCGCAAACTCAACTGGCGGCTCATCCTGTGGGGCCTGGGCCTGCAAATGACATTCGCCGTCTTTATTTTCGTGGTGCCGGCCGGCACGTCGCTCTTCATGACCGTCAACCATCTGGTCATCCGCCTGCTGGATACCGCGGCGGCCGGGGTCAGGTTCGTCTTCGGCACCCTGGCGCTGTCGCCCGGGGAGGCGGCCGAAGCCGGCGCGCCCGGTCTCGGCTTCATTCTGGCCTTCCAGGGACTGCCCACCATCATCTTCTTTTCGGCCCTGGTGGCCGTCCTGTATCATTTCCGCATCATGCCGCTGATTATCCGCGGCTTTGCCTGGGTGTTCACAAAAACCATGCGCATCTCCGGCGCCGAGAGCCTGGCGGCGGCCAGCAACATCTTCGTAGGAGTGGAATCAGCCATTACCGTCCGCCCTTTTCTGGCGCAGATGACGCGGTCGGAGCTGTGCACCGTTCTCACCGCCGGAATGGCAACGGTGGCATCCAATGTCCTGGTGCTGTACGTCAATTTTTTGCGGGACATCTTCCCGGCCATCGCCGGGCACCTGGTCTCCGCCTCGATCCTTTCGGCACCGGCGGCCGTCATCATGGCCAAGATCCTGCTCCCCGAAGACGGACAGCCCGAAACCCTCGGCCTCCACGTGCGGCCGCACTGCGAGCGAGCCCGGAGCTGGTTCGAGGCCATCATCAACGGCGCCA
>JAFGRT010000181.1 GCA_016935015.1 Acidobacteriota bacterium
ATCGGTGGGGAAGGCGTTGAAATTGAAGTAATATCCTCCTATAATTATTCTTCGTCCTGTTTCAGAAACGCTGCGCTGCTTCTGTCGGGACGGAGGAATCCGTCGGGTCGAGGATGGGCCATGCAGGGGAGAACACAACCGCCGATGATGTCGCAACCCGCGGTGTATCCGGCGCCGCCGCCGCGGCGCCGTCACGGTTGTCGCAACTGCTGCCTGTTGACCCTCCTGCTGTTGGTCCTGCTGGTTGTCGGTTTTGTCGTGGCCGGCTGGTGGTATTTTTCCGAACCGGCTCACCCGGTGGAAGAAGAGTACGAAACCATCCCCGAATATTTTGGTAAGGTAAGTTTCCGCGACTCCAAGGGCACGCGACCGAGCCCGTGGGAGGTGCGGCATGGCTAGACGTTATGGACTGTTGCTGCTGCTGATGTCGCTGACCGGCGTGGTATCGGCCGCCGTGAGCCCCGACGTGGCGGCACTCTATCGCGAACAATACCGCAGTCGGTTGTATTACCTGCGGGTGAACATCTATAGCCAGCCGTACGAGGCGGCCATCACCGAGACCGGCGTCCGGTTGCCGACGGAACTGGGCCGCGAAGCGCTGTTCTCGGCCGGCGAGCCCGTGCGGGTGGAAGGCGTGGATTTCAGTGAAAGCCTGGTCACCCTGCGGTTGGCCACCCCCAATGGGTCGCGGCGGGTGTCGGTTCGCATTACGTTTCCCGAGCCGCTGGATCCGCCGTTCAGTGCGGCGGCCGATTTCACCGCCGCCGTGGCGCGGATTCTGACCGCCGAGGCCGGCACCGGCCGGGCCGCCGGCGAGGAGGAGCCGCCCGCTCCCGAAGCGGAGCCGGAAGTAAGCGAGCCGGAGGAGGCCGAGCCCGAAAAACCCGCCCGGGAGGAGGTCCGCCTGCTGGTGGAACCGGGTGCTGCGGAGCTGCCCGGCGACGGCGACGCGGTCACCACCATCACCATCTCGGCCCGGGACCTTGACGGACGACTGCTGGGTCACCTGTCCGGGCCGGTGGCCGTGCGCATCAACGCCGGCCGATTGTCGGCCGAGCAGGCGCAGATGGTCAACGGCATGGCCCGCCTGAATCTGCAGGTGCCCATCCTGGACGACGAGGCCAAGCTGATGCAGCGCTCCATCCAGCTGACCTATGTCATCGTCCGCAAGATCCTGGGGCAGGGGAGCGCCGCCGACGCCCGCGAGGTGGCCCTGGAGGCCGCCCGCCAGGGACCCAACCTGGCGGCGCTGTCCACCGTCAAAGGAGACAAGCCGTGGGTGTACATCATCGCCGAGTTTCAGGGCGTCAAGGGGAAGGCCAAAATACACCTCACGCCGGCGCCGACGCCGGTGTCGGGCATTGCCGGCTACTATGAAGGGGAAGATATCACCGGTTCGTCCACCTGGACCTTCGATACGAGTACCATGATCCTGAAGCAGAAAGGATACCGTGACGAAATCCCGGTGGAATTTACGGGCAAGGGGGCCATGGGTTTCTACGAGGTAAGCGTGGGCGGTATCGGCACCTCTCTGATGCCCCTGCCGGGCGACAGCTTCTATCTCATCGCCCCGCCCATCCTGTTTCATCGCGTGTCCCAGGCGCCGACGGAAACCGCCCCGCCGGAGACCATCAAGCCCAAACCGACGGTCAGCCTGACCGCCCGCCGGAATCCTCTGGCCGCCGACGGCGAGAGCACCACCGACGTCATCTTCCAGTACAAGGATGCCCAGGGACGACCGCGCAGCGGTGTGCAGCTCACCTGGAAGCTGGACCGCTGGGGTGCTTTGAGCGCCGACAAGAAAGGTCGTTTGCTGCGCAGTGAGAAAGTCACCCGGCCGGACGGCACGGCGCGGGCCCTTTACCAGGCCCCGCAGATGGATGCCCGGGACATGCAGGAGACGGGCAGCATCAAGAACCGGGACATCACTGTGGACTATGTCGCCGGTCAGGATTCGGGCTATGTCAATTGCCAGATCGGCCTGCTCAAGTCGGCACCGCTGCGGCTGGTGGTGGAAAAACCGGGCGTGGAGCGGATGGCGCTGCCCATCAAACTCGGCAGCCTCAACGGCACCATCCAGGGCCGGGTTCTCTTGAAGATGACCCGCTTTCGCGCGCCCGGCCTGGCCGCGCGGCTGCCCCTCAACGATGCCGCCGTCAAGCTGGAGGGGGATGAGAAGATCCTGAAATGGGCCGCTGTAGATGAGGTGGTCACCGACGAGGACGGCCGGTTCAGCCTGACCATGCACATGCGCAACTGGCCGAAGTGGGACAAGGAATTCAAGCAACCATTCCTGGTGACACCCTCCGCCCGTTTCCTGGGGTTGCAGCACAACGCCACCAAGTACCTGGGCGAGTGGCCGGCGGCAACGGAAGTACGGCTGAAAGGGCAGGATTTCATTCTCTTTGCCCAGTCCAAACTGGCCCGCTTCAGCGCCGAAGACGCCGAAGGCCTCCAGGAAAAACTGGAACTCTTCAGCTGGATGATCATGGTCCTCAAGGACGCCCGCAAGGACGCCGGGGTGGCCGTGGGCGAGTTCCTGGACCATGCCTGGACCCTGCTGAAGGCGGTGGGCAGCTACTTTTACGCCAATTCCAGGCTGGAAAAATACGTCAACAAGAAATACAAAGCGCTGGAAACCAGTTGGGGGGTGCGCAAGCTGCGGGAGCTCAAGGCCCGTTTCGAACGGAGCCAGCGCCATTCCGGCAGCGTCGCCAACCAGATCTTCGCCTGGCTGGCCCAAAAACTGTTCCTGAATGCGGCGCCGTCCAACACGCCCGCGGCGGGCGGAGCGGGCGGACGTTTCGCCTACGGCAGCCTGAACCGCTTTTTGATCCCGCAGATTCTGAAGAATCTGACGGACATGATCACCGGCTGGGTTAACAGCCAGGTCAAGCCATCGATGGACAGCGTGGTGGCCGAATCCCTGCTGGAGCCGTACGACCGGCTGGGCGACCAGTACCTGCTCCTGCTGCTGGAAAACGAGGATTATGCGCAGATCCACCGCGGTTTCACGTCGGCCTACGCCGGGTTGAAAACGCGTCACCAGTACCAGGGGATCGAATTCCAGCGGGTGACGGAGTGGCGGATCGCCGAAACCTACCTGACCGTTCTCATCGACACCATCAGCGAATGCGGCCAGACAGCCCTCAAGATCCTGTCCGTGACCTTTATGCAGCCCGAGCTGCTGGAGATGGCCAACAAGCTGGACAAGATCCAGCAGACCCTCGATAACGTCATGGCCGGCGCCCGCTTCGCCGAGGAGTGTTACCGCTTTGTGGCCATCCTGGACAAATCCCTGCAGGCGGTGTTGTCGGCCGCGGCCGGGGCGTCGGGGGTGACGGTGACGGCCGGGCTGGCGCCGGGCAATGGCGCACTGCCGGCGGCCGTGCCCTACCGGACGGCCGGATTCGCCCTGGCCGCCGAAGAGAGGCCGTTCGTGGCGCCGCTGGAGCTGGCGGACAGCTACGACTGGGATGCCTTCCGGCTGGCGAACCGGCGGGCGGTTTCGGAGACCATGGCCTATCTGGTGGAACTACCCAATATCCACGACCTCTGGCTGGCCGAGGCCCTGCCCGGGCTGGTGGATCTGAACATGGCCCGGCCCGATCAGCTGGCCCGTTTCCGCGAGGCGCGCGAGCGCTGGGATGCCGCCGGCGGGGTTTGCCGCCGGCTGATCCTGGAGATGGGCGATGCTGCCGGAACGAAGGAACCGGGCCGCCGTTGGACCACGGCGGTGGATTCCTTGCGGGAAGCCGTCGAAGAATATCAGTCGGTTATAGAAGAGACTTGTCGCGCTGTGGCCGAACTGCCGCCGGCGGGTGATATGGTCCTGGCGGACCAGGTCGGCCGGCGGATCCATGGCGGCGGCATCCCGCCCATCCCCGTCTGGATCTGGATTGTCGCCGGTGGGCTGTTGCTGATGCTGGGCCTGGGCGGCGTGGCCCTGGTACTGGTCATCCGTTCCCGGCGGAAATCGAGGGCCGGTCGTGCCGCCGGGCCGCAAACGGCCATTGCAGCCCCGAACGGATCGGCGGCCCAGCCGGGCGTCCGGACCGGTCCACCCCTGCCGCCCGCGCCGGGTGTCCGACCGGCCCCCGCTCCGGCACCCCAACGGCCGGCGGCCACTCCGGCCTTCGCGGCAAAACCGGCGGCACCTTCCGCCGCTCCCTCAGCAACGGCCGGGCCGAAGCTGCGCACGTCCGACAGACGGGTGATCGTTCTGAACGCCAAGTGCACCACCCTCGGCGCCGCGCCCGACAACGCCATCATCATCCCGACGCCCGGCGTCCAGCCGCGGCATGCCCGCATCTGGCGAACGGACGATGGTCGCATCTTCATTGAAAATCTGGGTGATCCGCGCCAGGTCCTGGTGAACGGCCAGCCTCGGGACAAGGCCTGGCTGACCGCCGGGGCGGTCATCGACCTGCCCGGCTGGCGGGCCCGGGTGGAATAATGGGGTGGAGAACCGGACACGGATCCGGCGGGTTGAAGGGATTTTCACGGGTCCGAGTCGCTGCCTGGGGCCGATAGCGTGGCTTCAGACGGATCAGCCGGGTCATAACGGCCGATGCCGCCTGGCTCCGATATGGTCGTAACGCCGGGGCCTGTCGTGCATGTTTCCTGGAAGATGTTGTCTTGTCGCAGGCTGCCTCTTTCCGCATTCATCTTTTTTTCTTCATCCTTCATCCTTCTGCCTTTATCCTTCCCGTTGACGTCGACGTCTCCGCCCTCACCAACAGCGACAGGGGGCGCATTCAAAAATCCTTGAACTTTTAAACAATTTCTCCCGTAAGACATCTTGCAGAGATTGTTTGAGAAGTAAATAAATTGATTTCCTGTCCGCGGCAGATGCGTGCGGGCAGGCTGAGGGAGACACGCCATGAAGTTTCTGACCCGCCAGGAGGAAATGATCCTGCTGGCCGTTTGGCAACTGGGCGACAACGCGTACCTGGTGACCATCCGCCAGCTCCTGTCCCGGATCACGGCGAAAAAGTGGTCCATGGGTGCCGCCTACGTGCCCCTGAACCGCCTGTTCCAGAAGGGCTACCTGCAGGACCGGATCGGTGAGCCCAACGCCCGCCGCGGACGTAACAAAATCAAGTACTACCGGCTCACCGCGCGGGGAACCGCCGCGCTGGAGGAGCTGAGTGCCATGAACCGCGCGCTGTGGCAGGATTTTCCCGCCGCCGCTGAAGGGAAGGAGTCCGTCTGATGGGCCGTCATGGCATCACCCCCCCCGTGTTCGCCACCTGGTTGCTGCGGATGATCCTGCCGGCGGATGAGATCCCCTACCTGCTGGGTGATTTCAGGGAGGAGTACGTCGAGATGTTCAGTCGGATGGGACGTATGCGGGCCTGGTTCTGGTACTGGGGTCAGGTGCTGTCGTCCCTGCCACTTTTTGTGAAGGACGCACTGTGCTGGAGAGTGAACATGTTGCTCAAAAATCTCATCATCGCCGCCCGAGCCGCCCTGAAGCACAAGACCGCCTCGTTCATCAACCTGGCCGGTCTGTCCCTGGGCATCGCCTGCTGCCTGCTGATCCTGCTTTTTGTCCGGTTTGAAACGAGTTTCGATGATTTTCACGAATACGGCGACCGGGTGTACCGGCTGACATTGGAGCTTGCCAATGAAGAGAGCACGCAGACCATGGCCTACACCATGCTGCCGCTGGGGCCGGCCCTGGACCGGGATTTTCCGGAGCTCGAGGCGGTAGCCAGGATGTCCTATCGAAATGCGCTTTTCAGCATGGCGGACCGGGATTTCAGGGAGAACCTGTTTTACTGCGATCCGGACATTTTCGACATCTTCACCCTGCCATTCGTTGAAGGCAATCCCGCTTCCGCGCTGAATGATCCCTTTTCACTGGTGATTTCGGAGAAAACCGCCCGGCGGTTTTTCGGCGAATCTCCGGCGCTGGGGCGGACCGTCACCGTCAACACCAAAACGCCGTACACGGTGACGGGTGTTGTGGCCGACGTGCCCCCCCATTCCCACCTGGACATCACCATCCTGGCCTCCTTCGCCTCCCTGGCCAACACCGAACGCGTCAAAGGCGAATACTGGGACAGGATCGCGTCGGATGCCACGTATGTTCGTCTGGCGCGGGGCATGGATCCGGAGGCCCTGGAGCGGAAAATGCCTGCCTTCCTCAGGAAATACAGGGACTTTGAAGCAGGAGAGGACATGATTCTCCACCTGCAGCGCCTGCGCGACATTCATTTCTCCCGGCTGGGCTATGAAATGGCCCGGACCACGGATCCGGGCCTGGTCGCCGCTTTCTCGGTGGTCGCCCTGTTCATTCTGCTCATCGCCTGCATCAACTTCATGAACCTCACCACGGCCTGCTCCATGAGCCGGGCCAGGGAAGTGGGCATGCGCAAGGTGGCCGGTGCCCGTCGCTCCCAGCTGATAGGGCAGTTCCTGACGGAATCGCTGATCATGGCGCTGGCGGCGACGGCGGTGGCGGTGCTGCTGGTATGGCTGGCCTTGCCGTACTTCAACAGGCTCATCGGCCGCACGCTGGCATTCGATCCCAGTCGGGACCTGGTCCTGCTGCCGGGCCTGATGGCCCTTGTTGCCCTGGTCGGCCTGGGGGCCGGTTTCTATCCGGCCGTCGTCCTCTCGGCCTTCCGGCCGGCGCGGATTCTGAAAGGGCGGCCGTGGGCCAGTGTGCGGGGAAGAGCCTTCCGGACCGGTCTGGTGGTCTTCCAGTTTGCCATCGCCGTCATCTTCATGGTCAGCACCATCGTGGTGTACAACCAGCTGGATTATCTCCGCTCGCGGGACGTGGGCTTTCCGGCTGACGAGGTGCTGGTCTGCTGGCTGTGGGAGGATCCGGAACCGGCGGCTGTGGAACGCTTGCGGCGGGAACTGCAGGGCCATTACGCCATCCGGGACGCCAGCGCCGCCTTCGGCACCCCGGCCGGCTCCTCCAGCGCCAGTCGCACCTACAGGCAGGAGGATCGCCCGCAGGAGCAGGGTCTCGACATGCTGACCATCTTTACGGATGACCATTTTCTGGACACGCTGGGCCTGCCGCTGGTCCAGGGACGCAATTTCTCCCGTGATTTCCCCACGGACGCGGACCAGGCCTACATCATCAACGAGGCGGCGGCCCGGGCACTGGGCTGGGACCAGCCGGTGGGCAAACGGCTCTTTTCCGACTACCGGGCCGAGGGGACCATCATCGGGGTGGTGCGGGATTTCAATTTCTACTCGCTGCGGATGAGCATCGAACCCATGGTGCTGACCATTCTGCCCGAATGGTACAACTCCATGGCCATTCGCGTCCAGCCGGACCGGGCGGCCGACGCCATCGCCTTTCTGGAATCGAGATGGCCGGCCTACGCACCGCGCTACCCGCTGGATTACCATCTGATATCCGATGAGTTTCGCCGCCATTATACCTTCGAGCAACGGCTGGGGACCTTTTTCGTGTGCAGCTCCGTCCTGGCCATCAGCATCAGCTGCCTGGGCATCCTGGGGCTGATCTCGTTCACGGTGGTTCAGCGGACCAAGGAAGTGGGCATCCGCAAGACTCTGGGGGCATCCGTCCCCGGTCTCGTGGCCTTGCTGGTGCGTTCCTACGTGTACTGGGTGTTGGCCGCCTTCGTCATCGCGGCTCCCCTGGCCTGGGTGCTCATGGACGATTGGCTGTCCTCTTTCGCCTACCGGATCGATATGGGCTGGACTCCGTTCGCCCTGGCCGGAGCCGCCACCCTGCTCATCGCCCTGGCGACGGTGATCTGGCGGGCCCTGCGCGCGGCCCTGTCCAATCCGACGGAGACGCTGCGCTACGAATGAGCCCGGTCCTGGGGGGAATGGGACACGGATTCACCATATTGGATGGGTCGTCACGGATCAGACAGGTGGAAATCAGGCTGAAGAAAAAAGGATGAAGGACGAAGGAGATGAAAAAACGTGATTCCCTGAAATCTGTAAAACCTTGAAAAATCCCACACTCAGGCCATACCCTCACATTTTCGGACGGAGCCGGCAATCGCCTCCGGATGTGCTGTCATCTGCGGCAGTCAGGCTCAGCCCCCTGCTCCGATCCGTGACAATCCGTTGAATCCGTCAGATCTGTGTTCCATCCGGCACGAGGTTTCCCGCCGGCGAACCGGCGGGCCGGCCGGTGGCATCCATCATCAGGTAACGTTCAACTATAGCGGCAATTGCCGAAAGGACCCGCAATGAAACCGACTCCCTTCGATCCCGCCCGTGACTTGGCGCCGCTGCCGTTCACCGATGACGTTTGCCGCCTGGCCGCCGACCTGAAGGCGGCCGGGCTCCCTTGGGAGCCGCACGTCGGATGTTTCGTCTGGGACCGGGCCGCAGCCATCGAGGTCGTCTCGCCTTTTCCCAACCGGGTGTATTTCATCCTCAACCTGGGGCATTTCCTCAAGCGGTTCGGCTCGGTGGAGAAGATGCGGGAACAGTTGGTCTGGCTGCCGACCGATCACCAGGCCCGGCTTCTTTGCCGCCGGCTGGGTGTTGAGCATACGACCATCCGGGCCGCCCTCTCCGCTGAGGAACTGAACGAACCGGCGGCGTTTCTGACGGCGCTGTACCGTCTGATCCTTTCCCGTCTCCAGTGACCATGGCCCCGTCAGAGAAAAGAAAATGTACGATTCTGAAAAAATAGTAGCGAGTGGTGGTGATGACGACCAAGATCCGCGCCATGCGCCTGATTCTGGGTGATCAGCTGAATCCGGATCATTCCTGGTACCGGCGGGTGGACAACCGGGTGGCCTATGTTATGATGGAGATTCGCCAGGAAACGGATTATGTCCGCCACCACATCCAGAAGGTGCTGGCCTTTTTCGCCGCCATGCGCGCCTTCGCTGACCACCTGCGCCGACAGGGTCATCGTGTGCTCTACCTCACCTTGGATGATCCGGCCAACACCCAGCGTCTGCCTGAAAACCTGCGACGGTTTTTGCAGGAAACGGGCGCGCGTCGTTTCGAATACCAGTTACCCGATGAGTACCGACTCGATCTCCAGTTGCGTGACTTCTGCAGTGGACTGGACATGGAGTCCGCGGTGGCCGACACCGAGCATTTTCTGACCGACCGCGGCGCCGTGGCCGATTTCTTTGCCGGTAAAAAGCAATTCCTGCAGGAATCTTTCTATCGCCATTTGCGCCGCAAGCACAACGTGCTGATGGATGGCAAGAAACCCGCCGGTGGCCGCTGGAATTTCGATGCCGACAACCGCGCGTCTTTCAGCGGTGAGATGGCTGTGCCGGACATACTTGATTTCAGGAACGACGTCAAATCCTTACGGCGGATGTTGGGCCGTGCCGGTGTGGAGACCATCGGCCGGCTGGCGGGGGACACCCTCCCCTGGCCCGTGAACCGTTCGCAGGCGCGGGAGCTGCTCCATCATTTCATCGGCCATGGCCTGTCCCGTTTCGGAACATACCAGGACGCCATGGCGGCCGGGCAGCCGGTGCTGTTTCATTCCCGTCTTTCCTTCGCCCTGAACGTGAAGCTGCTCCATCCCCGCGAGGTCATCGACGCCGCTGTGGAAGTCTTCGAAAGGGAGCCGGAGCGGCACTCTCTCAACCAGGTGGAGGGGTTCGTCCGCCAGGTTCTCGGCTGGCGGGAATACATGCGCGGCGTCTACTGGGCCGAGATGCCGGACTATGAACATTTTAACCACTTCGGCCATGAGAGGGCGCTGCCGGCATGGTACTGGAGCGGCGTCACCCGAATGCGCTGCCTGGCCGAAGCCATCGGCCAGTCCCTGGATCTGGCGTACGCTCATCATATCCAGCGGCTGATGATCACCGGCAATTTCGCCCTCTTGGCCGGGGTCCATCCCGATGCGGTGGATGCCTGGTACCTGGGCGTCTATATTGATGCCGTGCAGTGGGTGGAAATCACCAACACCCGCGGCATGAGCCAGTACGCCGACGGCGGACGGGTGGCCACCAAGCCGTATGTCGCCACGGCCAAATATATCCGCCGCATGAGTGACTATTGCCGGCATTGCCCCTATGACCCCGAATCGCGTCATGGGGCATCGGCCTGCCCTTTCAACAGCCTGTACTGGCATTTTTATGAGCGGCACCGGGCCAAGCTGGCCGGCAATCCCCGCACGGGCATGATGGTCCGGATTTGGGACCGCTTCTCCACTGACGAACAGCGGAACATTCTCCAGCAGGCCGACGCCATCCTGAAAAAAATCGAAGATCTCTAAGCTGAATTTCACATCCAAAAGGGAATAGCCTGATTTGACCGGGTCGGTAAGCGAATAGCCGGAAGGGAGTCTTACCCATGAATGCTCTGGCCTTCCGTCAGCGATGGCTGCCTCACCGGACGGAGTGGAACTGGATGAACGTCACTTTGTGGCTGGCCGCCCTCTACAACGTGGCCTGGGGCGGGCTGGTGGTGCTGTTCCCCCTGGCGCCCTTCGCCTGGGCCGGCATGGCGGCGCCGCGTTATCCGGAAATCTGGCAGTGCGTGGGGATGATCGTGGGCGTGTACGGTGTGGGGTACGCCATTGCCGCTTTCGATCCGGCCCGGCATTGGGCTATCATCCTGGTGGGATTCATCGGGAAGGTCTTCGGTCCCATCGGCTTCCTGATCGCCTTTCTCCGCGGGGACTTGCCCTGGGTCGCCGGCTGGACCATCCTGACCAATGACCTGCTGTGGTGGTGGCCGTTCGCGGTCATTTTGTGGCGAATCCGGCAGGTATCTCTGGAATCAAATTGAATGACTAATTTTTGTCTAAAAAATGTCACTGAAAAGAGGATCAAAAATGACAGATATGAAACAAATTTCAAAAAATCAACGCGCCCTTGTTGTTTTTCTTAGACACACCGGCTGCACCTTCTGCCGGGAAGCCCTGGCCGACATCGGTACACGGCGGGCGGAAATCGAGAGCAAGGGGGTTCGGATCGTGCTGGTACACATGAGTGACGATGAGGAATTCCGTGCCATTTTGCCCCGGTTCGGGCTGGAAGATGTGGTGAGTATCAGTGATCCGGAGCGGAACCTGTATCGTGAGTTCCAATTGCAGCGCGGACGATTGTGGCAGCTGGTCGGGCCCCACGTCTGGTGGCGGGGCATCAAGGCCTGGCTGCGCGGCAACGGCATCGGCCGGGTATCGGGTGATGTCTTCCAGATGCCGGGGACATTTCTGATTTACAACGGCGAGATCATCAAGAGTTTCCGCAACAAATCGGCGGCCGATCGGCCCGATTACGTGGACATGGCGGTCTGCGAGCTTCCGGGGGATCAAGTGACGGAATGAGAAACCAGCCGGCCGAAAATTCTATGATCGTCATCGGCGCCGGCATGGCCGGACTGCTGGCGGCCCACCGCCTGCAGTCCGCCGGCCGACCGGTGGTGGTGTTGGAAAAGGCACGCGGTGTCGGCGGCCGGATGTCGGTGCGACGCTCGGCCGAGGGGAATTGGGATCATGGCGCCCAGTTCTTTGCCGCCCGGGAGTCCGCTTTCCGTGAACTGACGGACACCTGGCTGCGCCAGGGCCTGCTGCGGGAGTGGGGTGCCGGCTTCCCCAGCGCGTCCGGACAGCCTGTCGGTGCCGTGGAGACACGCTATTGCGGCCGGCACGGCATGAACGAGGTGGCCAAGCATCTGGCCCGTGACCTGACGGTTCACACCTCCTGGCGAGCGTGGGCCATCAGTCGAACCGACGGCGGTTGGCGGGTGGTGTCGGATGTTGGCCAGGAATTTTTCGCCCGGGCCATCCTGGTCACTACCCCGGTCCCGCAGGCGTTGGCCCTGTTTGATCAAGGTGATATCCCGTTGCCGGCCGTCCAGCGGGAGCAGCTGGAATCCCTGACGTACCAGAAGTGCCTGGCCCTGCTGCTGGCGCTGGATGGACCCAGCCGGCTGCCGGATCCCGGCGGCATGTTCAGCACGGGCGAGCCCGTCGCGTGGCTGGCCGACAATTACCGCAAGGGCATCTCGGCCGATGGTTACACCGTCACGATCCTCGCCGGCCCGGGGTTCAGTGTCCGGCACTGGGATGATCCGCCCGCGGAAATCTGTCAGCGGTTGAAAACCGCGGCGGCGCCCTGGCTGGGCGCGGATATGAAAAGCTACCAGCTGCACCGCTGGCGCTACAGCCAGCCGCTGGTCGTCTATCCCGAACGGTTTTTTCGCGTGGACACACCGGCGCCGCTGCTGCTGGCCGGGGACGCATTTGGCGGACCCCGGGTCGAAGGGGCGGCCCTTTCCGGTTTGGCGGCGGCCGAATGGCTTTTGAATCAATAGATGGTGGAGGAAGATCATGTCCGAGCGCATTCTGGTGCTGATGCTGCACGGCAGTTCCGATCCGCGCTGGCGGCAGCCATTCGAGGAACTGGCCCATTCGTTCCAGCGCCTCAGTCAAGGGTCTTCCGTGCAGGTGGCGTACTTGCAGCACACCGGCCCCACCCTGGCCCAGGTTGTGGCGCGAGGGGTCCAGGCCCGGGTGAGCCGGTTCCAGGTTCTGCCGCTGTTCCTTTCGGCCGGCGGACATGTGTCCCGCGACCTCCCCCGGCTGTGTGACGAGATCCGGCGGGAGTTTCCGGCCATTGACGTCGAGCTGCTTCCCCCCATGGGCGAGCATCCTGCTTTTCAGCGCATGCTGCGTGAAATCATCGCCGGCTATCTGGACCCGCCGTGATCATGAAAGATCCCGGTGCGGTTGTGAGCCATGCCCTATCCCGGAACGCATCCCCGGTGTGAATCATTTGCTCGCGGCGGACATCCAACCCCGTCAGGCGGGCTGCGCCGAACGCGGCTGGTCATGTCAAGAGGAGGAAAGGAATATGTTGCGAACCGGAAAACGAACGAACCAGTGGCTGGTGGGCGCGCTCATCGCCGTGTTCACCCTGACCATGCTGCTGGAAATCATGGCCGGTGAACGGCAAGGCGCCGTCACCATGCGGGGCAATCCCCTGACCCTGCTCGGGAATGAAGTCAAAGAAGGTCAGCCGGCACCTGATTTCAGCGTGCTCGGCAATGACATGACGCCCGTCACCCTGGCCGACACCAGCGGTATCCGGGTGTTCCTGACGGTTCCCTCGCTGGACACCGGAGTCTGTGATGCCGAGGTCCGGCGCTTCAACGAGGAGGCGGCCGGCCTGGATAACGTTACCGTGTACGCCATTTCCGCCGATTTGCCTTTCGCCCAGAAGCGCTGGTGCGGCAATGCCGGCATCGACCGGGTGATCACCCTTTCCGACCATCGCGATATGTTTTTCGCCCGCGCCTACGGGGTGCAGATCAAGGAATTGCGCTTGCTGGCCCGGGCCGTGTTCGTGGTGGACGCGAACAATAAGGTGGTGTACACCCAGTTGGTGCCCGAAATCGCCCAGCTGCCCGATTACGACGCCGTCCTGGCCGCCGTCCGCCGGCTGCAATAACTGTTTACCGTCCGGTAGCGATTCAATTTCATTGTCGCCGGCTGTCCCCGCCCGTTGACGCTGTCGATTTCCCAATCGTTGTCGTACACCGTAACCGAACGATTACGGAATCCATCGCCCAAAACAGCCCGGTCTCATGACCGATCCATTCCGGAATTTCGATTACAACTACGGCCACGACAGCGATAACGAAAGCGACAATGAGAGATTGGGGTCGGACCAAGGCAATGGATTGTTGAATAATAGGTTATACTGCCTTTCTCCAGGATTTTGAACCCTAAAAGGCATTTTTTGGGGAAAAATGAGTCAATGCCCGGCCGGATGGTAGCGGTAGGATCCCTTTCGGTTGTTCCACATTGTCCGGAACATTTCCGTTATCACCTGTTTTCTGGCCGGCCTTTCAGGCCTCCATCCTTCTCTTGGGGGCGACCTGTCCGGGGGCTCGCTGCGCTCACCCCCGGCTAGAGGACGG
>JAFGRT010000182.1 GCA_016935015.1 Acidobacteriota bacterium
AGGCACAGCGGGTTGCCGTGCCACGGCGCCAGAGCGCAGCTACCGCCGGACCGTGATCGCCAAAGCGCAGCTCCGCTGCGCACTCCACAGGCGTCATCCATTAACCGACAGTATTGGGGCAAGGGGCGGCGTGTACAGGAGAGCGGCGCGGAGCGCCGCTTTGTGTTTTGCGAAACGGCGAAAGGGCGAACGGGCGACGGGATTGCAAAATGCATGTCCAGGATTGGAACGTGTCGACCACGCGCTCCCCGCCGGGCTTGTCCCGGCGGAAGCGAGGACGGAAAGCCAGAAGAGAGGGTTGGAAGGGGACGGCCACAACCGGTCTTGAATGCTGGGCCGTCAACGAATCGGCCCCGGCGGCGAAGCCGGGGCCGTACCATATCGTGACGGATTGTTTCCGCGCCGACGACTGCCGTTACTTGTCCTTCTCCGTCGGCTCTTCCACCTTGTTCTTTTCCACCAGGGCCTTGATTTCGGCCGGCAGGTCAAACCGGTCGGCCGGCATGTCCACGTTGTGCTCCATGCTGGTGATGGACAGCACGCGGGTCTGGCCCATGATTTCCATGGTGGTCTTGAAGGACATCTTGACGCCGTCCACTTCCCGGTAATCGCTGGGATAGGCCACCAGCTGGATAGTGCCCATGGGCCCCTCGATGGTGGTTTCGCTCTTGACGGCCAGATGGGTCTCCGCATCGAAGCAGACCGTCTGGGGATCAGCTCCGTTGGCCGGGTACATCTTCACCTTGTGGCACGGCTTGTCGTTGACTGTGTCCTCGCCCACATATTCCACCTTGCTGAAGGCGTCACGCCAGTAAATGTCCCGGTCGAAAATGTTGGCGCTTTCGGTGGTTAGCTTTTCCTTGCCCTCCCGGATTTGGGGACCGTTCATGGCTGAAATCTCCCAGACCGTTTCGCCGTCATAGCCGCTCTCCATTTTACCCGTGGCTGCCGAGTCGATGAGGGTGTAGGCCTTGTTGGGCTTGGCCTGGTACATGGTGAGATCGATGGAAATGCCGGCGCCGACGATCTCCAGGGATGATTTCATGATCCGGTTCTGAATCTTGTCGAAAGCCGCCTGGCCGCCGCTGGCTTCCACATAGCGGTCCAGGATGGCCTCGGCCGAGGGGGTCGCCTCCTGGCCCATGACCGTGGCACTTCCGGCCAGGCCCAATACCAGCAGCAGGGTGAACGTGGCCGCTCCTGTCAACCGCCACATGTCACTGATTCTCCCGAATGTCCGGCTTCTACTCATAATGATTCTCCTTTCTGATCCTGCAATGGATATATTCTATCGCTATTTGCCCTGACTCTTGATCCAGGCCACGGCGCCGTCCAGTACCGGATCCTCCCCCTGCAGCAGCGCGGCGCGGGCCGGCATGATGGGCTCGTGGGGCGTCACACCATTGCCTTCCAGTACGTCGCCGCCGGCGGATCGGTAATTGGCAAAGGCGTACTGGAAGCCGTCGCCGTTGGGTAGCTTGACCACAATAGAAGGAAGGGCCGCCCCGGCGGTGGTGCTGCCGAAGATCCGGGCGCGATCCAGGTCCTTCAGCCCACCGGCCATGAACTCGGAGCAGGAGGCGGACAGTCCGTCGATGAGCACTGCCACCGGCCCCTTGAAGATCTCCGGCCGCGGCCGGACGATGATCTTTAGCTCGCTGTCCCGGTAATAAACGGTGCCGAGATGGAGGTTCTTCCGGTCGATGAGCCAGCCGGCCATACCGGTAGCCATGTTGGGCAGGCCGCCGCCGTTGCCGCGCAGATCGATGATCAGACCGTCGGCCGTCATGAATTGTTGCATGGCTTCGTTGAATTTCGGCATGAGTTGTACCGGATCCATGAAGGCGTTAAAGGCGATGTAACCGATATTGCCGTCCAGCGGGCGCGTTTTGATCCAGACATGGAAGGGGGGCAGGTAGCCCAGGCGGTATTTCTGTCCCGGAGGATCGATGCGCACGATCTCCTTCGTCACGGATTTGTCTTCTCCATCGAGAAACGTGACGGTGACAGTCTCGCCCACGGGTCCGTTAAGCCGGCCTTTTACCACCGAGGCCAGCACCGCGTCGTGCAATGTCCGGCCAGCAAACTCCTGGTGCAATTTGTCCAGCAGGGGCGCCAGTTCCGTCTGGCCGATGTGGGTGATGGCCCAGCCGGTTTGTATTTCAGCCAGGGCCGCCGGTGATCCGGGTTCCACCGCCGTCACCAGCGCCAGACCGTCCAGGTAGCGGACATCCAGTCCGGTAATCCCGTCGTCCATCGAGGTGGCGGACTCCTCCGTACCCATCTCGGCAAAGAGATGACCGGGAATGATGTTGAAATGGGACAATTCCAGCCGGGCGATGATCTTCCGCAGGACCTGGCGGGCTTCGTCCATGGTGGTGGCCGCTTCCATCTCCGGCAGCAGCTCCGCGTGGACGGCGTTCCAGTCGAGGCCCCCGAGGGTGGGATCGTAGTGCTTGTCGCGGATGGTGGACCAGACCATTTCAAAAGATTGCCGGTTGAGTTCCTTTTGTTCGGCGGTCAAAGCTTCTTCTCCGGCGCCGGCACGCACGGGGCTGAATCCCGCCAGTAACAGTCCGATCATGGCGGCGGTTCCGATTCTCAGCAGGATAGTTTTGGGCATATCGTCGTCTCCTGGGGCGATTTTCTTTTCCCTTTGTTTGAACATCTCCCACCGGATAGCAGGTGACGGGGAATTTTGTCGCCTGCGGCTGCGAATCCCGTATCGGCGGCAGTATCTTCTACGTATCGCCGCCGCCAATAATCTCATTAAATTGGATATTCACCAAGAGAATTGTACCCGATCCGGTTGGACTCGCGGTGCATCCGTGAGGATCCATACTCCGAATGAATCTGGCCTCCATCGGGGAATCCGGCAGTCATTCGCCATCCGGATCACCGCCGGAGCCCGGTCTTTCACTGGTTACGAGAGCGGTTTTTTCGGAGATGGGCCGGCTTGTGGAATCGATCGGACGGTTGCGGCATCTTTTCCAGGAAGCGGACGCTGGTTGTGACGAATGAACAGTAAGGATGTGCCATGAAAAAAAACAGAAACCATCGAGGTAACCGGTTGTGGACAGGGGTGATGATAGCGCTGGGGCTGCTGGTTCTGAGCACGGTGCCCGCTTACGGCCAGGATCGCCGCGGCGGAGGGCCGTTGCCGGGCCAAGGACTCGGTTGGTCCGCCTTCGTGGAGGGGGCCTATTTACACCAGTTGAGCGGCGATGTGGATGAGGGCGGCCGCTATGACGTGGACCGTGCCGCCATCCGCGCCGGTGTGATGTGGATGCCCGATTTCCGGCGCAGTGTCTCCCTGTCCTTTGGTTACGGCTTCGCCGGGTTCGATTTCGAGGGGAACAACGGGTTGGCGAGCCTGAATCCGTGGGATGACGTCCATTCATTTGGCGTGGGAGCATTTATTCGATGGGGTTTGGACACCCGTTGGACCCTGTTTCTGGCGCCCACGGTCCGGTGGACGGCGGAACAGGGCACCGATTGGGGGGATGCCATGACGGGCGGCGGTTTCGTGGGTTTCGCGTACCGGTTCGGTGACCGCTTGACCCTTGGTCCCGGCGTGGGCGTCCTGAGCGAGTTGGAGGACAGCGCCAGCGTGTTTCCGGTGCTTTTCGTGAACTGGCGGATCACCGATCGCCTCGGACTGGAAACGGGCGGCGGCCTGGGTGCCACCCAGGGGCCGGGGCTGACGCTGAATTACGATGTATCGCCCACCTGGCGTCTGTTCATGGGCGGCCGCTACGACAAGCTCCGCTTTCGCCTCGATGAGAGTGGACCGGCGCCGGCGGGTGTCGGGGGCAACCGCTCCGTACCCCTGTTCGGCGGGGTAACCGTCAACCTGAACGCGCAGGCCCGGCTGACGCTGATGGCCGGGGTCGATGTGGGCGGTGAACTGCTCCTCGACGACGAGGACGGCCGCCGGCTGTCCGCCGACAACTACGGGACCACGGCCGTGCTGGGCCTGGCGTTCCGCTTTTCCTTCTGAGGAGGGTGCCCGCTGCGCCCGTAGCCGCCTGCTGCCGGAAGGCGGAGGGGGAAGTCAGGCACTACCCGAAACCAGGGGTCAACGGGGCATTCTGGCCGGGCGGGATTTCCGAAGGTTCCGGGTTCAGCGGCCCCGGAGTACGGTACCCCGCCTTCGACCTGTCCGCTGAAGCTCCAGACTACGGAGCGAAGGGGGGCGATGGCCGGAGAAGAATTTTCAGCAATAGACTGATTTCCGGCCAACTATCATTCCAAATGCCGTCAAAGTCATCACCCGGGTTTAGCGACCCCGGGGCACTTCGCCGTTTCGCCCCGTCGCCCGTTCGCCCACTCGTTTCCTCATGGCCTGCCGCCGCCAGTAGGCGTAGGCGGGCAGGCCCAGGGCGATGATGAGCAGGCCGGCCATGGCGTGAAAGAACTGGTGGATCAGGGTGTTGACGGAAATGAACAGCGCCGCGGCAATAAAGACGGCCGGCGTCACGGGATAGCCGAAGGTGCGGTACGGCCGTGCCAGGTCGGGTCGCCGGCGGCGGAGGATGAACACCGCTCCGGCCGTCATGCCGAAAAAGAGCCACTGGCCGAAGATGACGTACGTGAACAGCTCCTCGAAAGTGCCCGACAGGCTGAGGAGGATGCTCCAGGCGCCCATGGCCACGATGGCCGCGTGAGGGGTGTGGAAGCGGGGATGGACGCCGGCAATCTTCCGGAAGAAGAGGCCGTCGCGGGCCATGGCGAAGTAGACCCGGGGCGAGGTGAGCAGCACCTGGTTGGCCGCGCCGGTGATGGACAGCAGGATGATGCCGGCCACGATGGAGGCGCCCAGCGGGCCGATGGCCAGGTTCATGGCGTCGCTGGCGATCCGGTCGGAGCGGGCGATCTCCCCGGCGGGGAAGACATACAGGTAGGCCAGGTTGGCGATGATGTAGATGACGATAGTGGCGGCCATGCCGACGAAAATGCCGAGGGGCAGGTTGCGTTCGGGCCGGCGGGTCTCGCCGGCGCTGTAGGAGGCCGCCTCCCAACCCTTGTACGCCCACAGCACGGCCACCACGGCCATGCCGAAGCCGGCCACCAGGTCCCAGGAGAAGGCCGCCGGCGCCGGGTCGACGAAATGGTCAGTATTCCCCTCGGCGAACACGAAAACGACACCGCAGACGCCGGCCAGGGCGGCGAACTTGATGATGGTCAGGACATTCTGGACGTTGGCGCCCCAGCGGACGCCGATGTAGTTGACGGCGGCCAGCGCGGCCACCATGGTCACGGCGATGACCTTTTCGGTGACGAGCGTCAGGGTGGCGAAGTGGGGCAGGTACTTGGTGGAAAAGGCCACGGCCAGAGTGGCCACGGCGCCCGTGTCGATGACGAGGAACAGTGTCCAACCGAAGAGAAAGGCCACCAGAGGGCCGTAGGCTTCGCGCAGGTAGACGTAGATCCCGCCGGCATGGGGATAGGCGGCGCCCAGTTCGGCGAAGGTCAGCACGCCGAACAGGCTGAGCAGGCCGCCGCCGATCCA
>JAFGRT010000028.1 GCA_016935015.1 Acidobacteriota bacterium
CGAACAAACGGTGCGCGAGCCGCAGGCGAGTCCTGAAGGGATGCCACTGCGAAGCAGGGCACAATCCGGACGAGGTCCAGAGAATGGGGGGAAGAATGCGGAGAATTTTGAGGCGAAAGAGAAGCGGGATATGACAAGTTTCTCGAAAATGGAGTGATCGGAGCGACTGTGACAACACCCTGAAACAGGTGCAAGTTTATGACAATAAAGAGATAAAGAAAAACCGTCCAGCCACCGGACGCGGTTCGTGGACGGATTTGTCTTTTGGTAATGGTGGAGGCGGGGGGAATTGAACCCCCGTCCGAAAGCCTTCCGCGTCAGGAGCCTACATGCTTAGCCTGTTTTCATTTTTCGCTGACGGCGAATTAAACAGGCAAACTCCCCGTCAGCCAGCCTCTGCGTTGTCGTCCGGACAGCCGAGGCAACCATCCGTTCCCAGCCTGCTGAATGACGGTTGTCAACGGTCCGCAGGCGAAACCGCTGCAACCGTGGCTGATTTAGTTAAGCAGCCAGAGCCAAGTTGTTGTTGGCAATTGTGTTAGGTTCCCGATTGTAACGGATCAGGAAAGCCGGCATGCCTCCTGCGCTTCAATTGCTCCCGTCGAACCCTTTTCGCCCCCATGCAAAGATCATTGACGCGTAGACAGAATACGTCACCTCTGTCTATAAGTAAAGATGATTGTTCGGGCAAAATGTTTCAGGGCGACCGCACACAGCGATAGCCGATGGCCGGTGCGCGGCGGTCCTTGGGCAGGGTCAGCACCCGTCCGTTGTAGGTTACGACGTACGCGTGTCCGGGATCCGCTTCCGTCGCCGTCCAGTAATAGCTGACCGGGGCATGCACCGCCCAGAGGGGTGACTCCTTGTTCGGCCGCCGGGCGTATTCCGCCTTCCCCGTGACCGGATCCCAGCGCCCGCCGGCGTTGCGGCCGTCGCACGTGAGAGAGGCCACCACCTCGGCCACCGTTGGCAGTCGCCAGACATCCGCCGGCTCAGCCTGCAGCTGTCGGCCGTCGGATCTCAGATAGCGACCCAGGCCGGTAGCGGCCATTTCGGCGGTGGTGGCGTCGGTCATACCCGCCGTCCAGACCGTGCTTTGCCCGTGGGCCTCATAGCGTCCGTAACGGGCTAATTCGTTCCAGCTGCGGTTCCCTTCCCCCGTGCACTGCCAGCCGGGTCCCTCCGGCGCCCATTCCAGGGTCACACCGTTGCCCGACACCCGCCGGATGCCGCGAATACCGTCATCATAACGGCTTTCGGCCCGGATCAGCTGCGGCAATCCATCCACCAGCAAGCAGACCGTCGGCATGGCCAGGATGACCAGCCACCGGGCGGAGCGGCGCCAGGCCCCTGCTTCGACCGGCGGCGACGGACGTTTCCGCTGCAACCGGGCCTCCCACCCAAACAGCCCGCCGATGAACACGACGGCCAGCGTCAGCGGCAGCACATGGACGCCGAACATGTCCGCCAAGGCGCTGAGCCAGGATGAATGGAGCAGCGCCGCCGCCCCCAGCCCCAGACCGGCCAGCACCATCAGCGCACCGCCCCACTCGTGGCTGAGCAACGCCAGACTCACCAGGGCCATCAGAACCAGGGCCGGGGCGAGATACGTCAAAAGCCCCGCCAGGCGGGCGCCCGGCTCCGGCTGCCACCAGCCCTCGTGAAACGCCAGCACCACCCCGCGCAGCATCCAGGCACTGGCCAGAAGGCCCGAGAACCATAGGGCAATACGACCGAGGGCGGTCAGGCGGCGAAATTCTTTCTTGCTCATGGAAATCCATTATAGCGGAAGTGGAACGGCTGTAAAGGCGGGGAAGGCTTCGGGCCGGCAGCCGTGCCGCCGGCCCGAAGTGGCCAATCACTTAAAACCGGTAGCCCAGAGAAATACTGAACAGATGGGCTTTGCCTTCGTAATACCCGGTCCGCGGCACGATGCCGGGCTCCAGATCCGTAGTGATATCGCGGTCGAAAATATGCAGGTACATATAGGCGAAATCCAGGGTCCATTTTTCGTTATGCAGGCCGAAACCCGTCTGAAAAGAAAAGCGGTCGTTGCCGGGCAGGAAGGGATCCAGCGTATGATCGGGTATGGGGGTGCTGTCATAATAAACCCCAAAACGCACGTCGGCCATGGGATTCATGTGGTACTCGCTCCCCCAGCGAATCGCCCAGCCGTTTTCCCAGTCCTTGGGGCTGTCCACGTTCTGGAGGGCCTGGGTTTGCTGGCTGAAACTGAACGGCAGGGACTCATACTGGCTCCAGTTCACCCACTGCAGGTCCACTTCCGTTTCCAGCTTGTCGGTAATGCTGCCGCCGATACCAACAAAGAGATTGCCCGGCAGGGGGAGCTCCGTGGAGGCATCCTGGGAGGGGAACAAAGCCGCCAGGGTGCCGTCGATCTGCGGCACACCCGTCTGGGGTGTGGTGAGAGTCAGGTAGCCATCCAGCTCGAGTTCGACGCCGCTGCGATAGCTGGCACCGAAGAATGCCCGATCCGACAGTTTGGCGTGGAAACCGACGTTCCAGCCCACCTTGTAATCGTCCACCTTGGCGCTGAAGTAGGCGTCATCCAGGGGATAGCCGCCGAAAAACAGATTGGACAGATCCTGCAGGTAGATGAACCGGTCCAGCTTGGCGTCGCACTTGATGATGTTCACGCCGCCGGCGACACTGATGGCATCCGTCAACTTCACGGCCACGTTGGGATTGATGTAGTAATTATGCAGAGTGGCCATCTTGTTGACGTACTTACCCTCGAATTCGTCGGGCCATTCCTTGCTGAGACCATATGGCACGAAGAAGCCGAAGCCCAGGAACCAGCGGTCGTTCAGCTGATGGGTCATGTAGAGATGGGGGGGGAGTTCGATCTTGTCATCGGTATCGATGGACAACCCCTGGTTGTCGTCACTCCAGGAACCAATCTGCTTGATCAACGTCATACCGGTGTAAAAATGGGTGCCTTCCAGCTGGGTAATACCGGCGGGATTAAAGAAGACCGCCGAGGCATCGTTGGCCCGGGCGGCGAAGGCCATGGCCTGGGCCATGGCGCGGGCGCCCTGTTCATTGATGGCATAACCGCTGGCCAGCAGTGAGCCGCTCAGAGCCAGAATCAGGAGTACAAACACAATGGTCAGTTTCCTCATCGCAATCTCCTTATCGGAATTTATTTGACGCACGTTGTCCAGACCTCTTTTATCTGATTCGATCAGGCAGGGCACTCGTTTCCGTACGCCGGTACCGTTACCCGCATCCTGCCGGCACTTCGTAGACACGGCCCAGCAGCAAAGCCATACACTTCAGTTGCGAATGAAGCCGGCGCATTTTTGCGAGTTATTATAACCTTAGCGACGTGATTTGCAATGACAATGTTAAATCCCTGTTAAAAATCCCTCTCCTGGCTTGACGAAAGGAATCGATGGTCCGGAAGGTGGGACTCTCAGTACTCCAGCAGGTCGGCCTCCACCAGACTCGGCTCCAGTTCGGCAAAATGCAGATGCAGCGACTTCCGGAAATGGGCGATGGAAGGATAGCGCTGCCAGGGGTCCTTGTGCAGGGTTCGCTGAATGATCTCGTTGAGTCGCGGATCCACCATGGGGTTCAGATCGAACAACGCCGGCGCCTGCAGCCGGGTCGTATTGAGGATGGAATCGGCCACGTTATCCGCGGCGAATGGCCGCTGGCCGCTGAGCATCTCGAAGCAGAGTACTCCCAGCGAGAACTGATCCGTTTCCGGACCGACCGCGGCTCCCATGATTTGTTCAGGCGACATGTAGAAGGCGCTGCCCAGCAGAAAATTCATGTCGGTGGCGGTGGTCGAAGACTGCAGCTTGGCAATGGAAAAATCCAGGATCTTCACCTGGTCCTGATCGGTCAGGTAGATGTTTTCGGGCTTGATGTCCCGGTGAATCACACCCTGGCGGTGGGCACAGGCCAGACCGCTGCAAATCTGGCGGACAATACGGTAAAAGTTCCGCAGGGTGAAAATCCGCTCCTGTTCCATCTCCCGGCGCAGGCTGCGGCCGCGCACGAATTCCATGACGATGATGTAGTCGCCGGCATGATAATTGACGTCAAAAATGACCGCAACGTTGGGATGGAGGACCCGCCCCTGGGCCTGCACCTCCTTCTTGAAACGTTGCAGATACTCGGAATGCTCGATGTTTTTGCCGGAAATGATCTTGAGGGCGACGAAACGGTCAATGATGGGGTCATGCGCTTCGTATACCGTCCCCATGGATCCCTTACCGATCATCCGGATAATCTCGTATTTTCCGATCTTCTGTACCGGCATAGAACGACCCGCGAAGAATTTCCTCTCATCATACACTGAAACACCCTTGAAACAAAGCGGATGTTCCCGAAAGGGGCCTGCGACATAAAAGGGGGTTTTGGGTATTGTCTCTTTTTTTTCGGTGTGATATTGTAGATATATATCTACATTTTGGAG
>JAFGRT010000183.1 GCA_016935015.1 Acidobacteriota bacterium
GACGTGGAGGAAATCCTGCTGCCGGGCATGCCCCTGGGCGCCATGAAGGACTTTCCCTATGCCGTCCAATCCACCCGGCTGGCGGCCGGCGACACGGCCCTGCTTCTGTCCGACGGCCTGCCCGAATGGCGGAATCGCCGGGGCGAGAGTCTCGATTATCCGCGGATCATCGATGTGCTGCGCCGACACGGTACCGATACGCCCACCGCCATCATCGAACGGCTGGTGGCCGCCGGCGAGGACTGGTCGGATGGCGCCCCTCAGGCGGACGATGTGACGCTGCTGGTGATTCAGGTGGTGTAGGCTTCTTCCCGCCGGGTCGGATTATGCCGCTGTCCGGGTCAGGGACGGGCCCTCATGCAACCGGCAAAGGCATAAGAAGACGTGACCCGGGCGATTCCGCTGCGTCTCCTCGCCTGTTTATCACCATTCCATCCCAGAGCATCCACCTGCCGGTCTTCACGGGTTCGGAGACAAAAAAAGACTACCCGACCGATCGCTTTCTGGACGACGCCGGCATCAAGAGGAACGCCCTTCCTGGTGATGCCGTCGTCAATATTTCCATTTTTCTGGATACAAGTCATTATTTTCTTGATCTTTCAGGATAAATCCATATAATAATCTTGGAAAATTTTAATATTTATATAATTTCTGGACTGCCGTGAACTGAGACGAAAATCTTCTTCTGGAGGTCTTATGAGAATACTCATCCTTGCAGGGGTCATATGCATCGGTGTAACCACGGCCCCGGCCGCCATCACCGGCTCGGCTCATGACTTCAGCGCCCGGGGCTGGAACAGCTCCCATGAAATCTGTATCGTTTGCCACACCCCCCATCATGCCGATACGTCCGTGGCTGATTCGCCATTGTGGAATCACGAGGTAACAACAGCGCTTTATACCATTTACAGTTCACCGACGATGCAGGCAACCACCGGACAGCCTGACGGAGTTTCCAAGCTGTGCCTCAGCTGCCACGATGGCACGGTGGCCCTGGACAGTTTCGGTGGCACCAGCGGTACGGTGCACATCGGCGGGCGATATGATCTCGGAACTGATCTGAGCGGGGATCACCCGATTTCCTTCACGTATGACACCTCCCTCGCCACCAGCGACGGCGAACTGGCTGATCCGGCCACCGCCCTCTCCGGCCTTGGCGGCACGATCCAGAACGATCTGCTGTATGGCGGCCGGCTGGAGTGTTCGTCCTGTCACGACGTGCACAACGCATATAACCATAACAATCTGCTGGTTATCGAAAATGCAGCCAGTGCGTTGTGTCTGACGTGTCACACGAAGTAATATGGAACGGTACAGGGAAGGTTGTCGAACATTCCCCAAAGACGACCTTCCCTGTTTTTCACATCAGAATATCATCACTGTCTGATCATGCGGCATAAATGCAGAATTGTGGCCTTCGTTCCGTCAATGGCGGGAGTTTGTCTGACCGGAACCATGCCTGATACTGGCCCGACACTCCACAACTAGCGACCTCTCTCCTGCTCTCTCCCCGGCTCCCCAATCAGCCATGCGTTCAGTTTCTGACGTCCATTGTCGACACCGCCTTCGTAACCCCGGCCGAAAGTGGCTTTTTCCGCTTTATATTTGGCGAAGTCAAGGAAAGGGAAAACGTTCGCCCGATCATCAAACCATATGGTGTCGCCATACATGGCGGCCGCCTCTACGTTTGCGACCTCCGCGGCGGCCTGATCATGCTGGATATGCAGAATCAGGCGAGCTCCCGGGCGGGGACCACCGCGCCAGGCATGCTCCAGAAACCGTGAATCTAGACATCTATCGGGACGTGGCATTGTATGTGGCCGACATCGGGGGTGAACAGATCCTGGCATCGGATCGTGACGGCACATTCCTCCGGGCCTATGGCCGCCCGGATGAATTCCAGCCCGCCGATGGGCTGATATGACCGAGCATCCGGAGTGTCATTCGTTCTTCTTTCAGAAGTATTTTGTGTTTCGCATTGGAGTAAAATGTAGTCAAGATTCAATATCTGCCCTGAAAATATCTACTTAGCATAGTTTGTCAACAATTAATACTGCGAGAAATGTTCCCGTATCATGAACAAGATTGAACCGCCTCAAACAAGGCATCCCATCGAACCGATGGCCCGGTCATCATCCCTATCATTGCCTGTCAATAGTCGTGAAGTTGGTCGTCACGGCCTTCGGCAATACCGCGGACACCTCCCGCCGCCCGGCTTGCCGGTGGAAAATCCCGGGTGCCAACGCCAGACTCACGCTGGTACTTTATCCTGGAAAACCGGTTCCGGAAGTTTGTCTGCCTCCCCCGCCGAACGGACTCGCTTGCACAAAATTCCATCTTGAATAACTATCACGAACAGTTTCAATGGCTTGGATGTGACAGACGTCGCCTCATCCGTCGCAATTACAATAATATTGAGTCTTTTCCTTGCGTTCTGTGTAAGAGACCGTATAATCTAGATTGACTAATACAGATTTATTGTAATCAGGGCATATCTTGAGGGTTCGCCAAACAGAATGATTCTGTATACATATTTTTAAGAAGGAGCAATGCATAAATTCGTCCTTGCCTGTCTCATTTTATGTTGTGCCTGCCTGGCTCTTGGTCAGGCCGGCATCGCGGGCTCGGCCCATGATTTCAGTGATGAAACGTGGAGTCATGGGCAAATATGCCTGCCCTGCCACACACCTCACAACGCGAATACTACCGTTGCCGAGGCGCCACTCTGGAACCATGAATTGACTGCTGTGGCGACATACACTCTTTACTCCACAACCTCGCTCGACGCGACAGTAGGGCAGCCGAACGGGACCTCCAGACTATGCCTGAGTTGTCATGACGGTACAGTAGCTCTTGAGAATTTCGGTGGCGTAACAAATGGTACAGCTTTTGTTACAGGAACAATATTGGTCGGAAATGGGGCCAATTTAAGCGGGGACCACCCTGTCTCTTTCACCTATGATGCCGCGCTGGCAGCAACTGACGGCGGTCTTCATGATCCCACGGTTACTGCTTCCGGCTTGATTGGAGGAGGAACCATCTCGGACGATATGCTCTCAGGCGGAACCATGCAATCATCCTCCTGCCACGAGGTTCACAACGAATGTGGACATAACTCGCTGCTGATACTAGATAACGGTGGCAGTGCATTATGCCTGACGTGTCACGACAAATAGCCTGATTGTTGTAGAGAGACCGGAACAGTTTCCGCCGACAATTACAGGTCTCTCTTTCCGTCTAACTCAATTCAGAATCCATCCGGTGCTAAATGAAAAGATTGCTGTTGTTTTCAGGATTTGTTCTGTTCCTGGTCTTTGTGGGGAATATCACTTCCACACTATTCGGAAGCGACGAGGTGGACGAGCCACTGTTCTATCCGGCCTTGCCCGTGGAACCCCGGATCCAGTTTCTAGCCACCATCAGCGACACCGGATTCGTCCTGCCGGAGAAAAGCGGATTCTTCCGGTTCGTGTTCGGCGATGAAAAAGAAAAAGAGAAAATCCTGCCCATCGTCAAGCCCTACGGGGTGGCCATCCATGACGGACGGCTCTATGTATGCGACCTGCGCAGCGGCCTGCTGGTCCTGAACCTGGAAAATGACAGTTTCTCCTTCCTGGGTACGGCAGAACCAGGCCGCCTGAAAAAAGCGGTGAATCTGGATATCGCCCGTAACGGCGATGTCTTTGTGGCCGACATCGGGCGCGAACAGATCCTGTCGTTCGACAAGAAAGGCAACTTTCAGAGAGCGTATGGGAAAACCGGGGATTTCCGTCCCAGCGATGTAAAAATCTGGCGATCCCGCCTCTATGTGGCGGATATGGAACACAATGAAATCGTCATCCTGAATGTTCGCGACGGCAAGGAGATCGCGCGGCTGGGCGGGAAGGGCAAGGAAGAGGGGAAACTCCTGCACCCCAGCAACATCGCGCTGGACAGTTTGGGCAACCTGTACGTCTCCGAGACCACCAACTTCCGCATCTCGGTGTTCGGGCAGGACGGCTCGTTCGTCCGGACCTTCGGCCAGATCGGCCGGCGCCCCGGTGATTTCGCCCGCAACAAGGGGATCGCCCTCGACCGGGGCGGCAATTTCTGGGTGGTGGATTCGGCGTTTGAAAATGTGCAGATTTTCAATCCGCAGGGTGAACTCCTGCTCTTTTTTCTGGGTTCCGGCCAGGGCCGCGGCAACATCAACCTGCCAGCCGACATCTGGATCGACTACGAAAACATTGACTATTTCCGGAAATACGCCGACCCGAGATTTGACATCAAGTGCCTGGTGTTTGTCACATCCCAGTTCGGACCCAACAAAATCAATGTGTACGCCCATGGATCCTATGCCCGCTGATGGTCCCGGCTATGTTCAGATATTGGAAGACCATTCTGCTACTCATCCCCGGATGCCTCTGGCTGCTCGCCGGGTGCGCCCCGAACACCCGCCACAAGGTATTGCGCACCGTATTTGACGGCGTTCCCCCGCCCCGGCCAGCCGCCGCGACGTCCCCGGCCGCGACGCCGGCACCGACGGATCAGGCGGGCACCGCGGACCCCGCCTCGTTACGGCCCACGGGCAGCGTGCACCAGCCCTATGCCGACCGGGAATGCAATTCCTGTCACGGCACCCGGCTGTCCAACCAGCTGATCCTGCCGCCCGACCAGCTGTGCCAGGAATGCCATGACCCGGCCGAGTTTTCAGCCCCCTGGCTGCACGGACCGGTGGCCGGCGGCGGCTGTTCGTCCTGTCACCTGCCCCACCGCTCCGAAAAGGCCCACCTGTTGCGGAACGGCGGCGACAATTTCTGCCTCGACTGCCATGACCCGCGACAGGGCCTAATGGATCCGGACAGCCCGGCCCACCGGCAGCCGAACGGCTACGACTGCCTCGACTGCCACACCGCCCACGGCGGGGCCACCCGATTTCTGCTGAAAAGCGGGAGGGCCTCTTGAGCAGACGCCCGCTGCCGCCCCTCGCCGTTCTCGGCCTGCTTTTCATTATCGGCAGCGGTCTGGCTGGCACTCTCCGCGCCGACTCGTGGGATGAATCGGATGACATCCGCTTCTTTCGATTCCGCTTCGATGAGGGCGCCCTGGGCGTGGCCTACGAACTCAACGATGATGAACGTCGTTCCAGCGGCAACCTGGATTTCTTTCTGCATAACCGCGACTGGGTCTATTTCCTTGATTTGGACGGCCAGGCGGCCGTGTATCATCCGAAGTTCCTGGAAATCGACGTCAAGGGCCGGTTCAGCATCCACCAGGACCGCACGGAGCGCCGGCAGGACATCACTTCGGAAAACATCTACAATCCCCAGTACACCCTCCGCGCCCGTTTGCTAAAGAACCATCCTTACAGCCTTGAAGTGTTCGACACGCGGCGCTTCGACTCGGTCCTCTACGATTTCGTGGACCGGGTCTTCGTGGACTCCGAATCGCGCGGCGCCACCTTTTATCTGCGCCGAGACAATTTCCCCCTGCGGCTGTCCTATATGTCCAACAAGGTGTTGGGCACCAACGCCGACCGGGAATATTACAATTACTGCAACCGCTTCGCGACAGTGGACCTGTCTCCCATCCATATCGGCGCCAGCGAGTCCGACTTCCGCTTCCAGCATCGGGAGTACTTCGACCATGTTCGGGAAACCCAGTATTTTCACAACGACCTGCACACCACCAACCACTGGCGGATCGGCGGCGATGCGCGCAAGGAGCTGCTCAGCCGTTTTATGGTCAATTCCCAGACCGGTTCCTTCCACCGGGATCTGCTGGACTGGAACGAGCGCTTCCAGTGGCGGCACACGCCCGCCTTCCGCACCTTCTACTCGGCCGGCTTCCGGCGGGTGGAGGTGGAAGACTCCAGCTCCGACGTCGTCACCGGCGGTTTCGGATTTCTGCACGATCTGTACGAGAGCCTGACCACCACCTTCCGCGGCGACCTGTTCCGCGAAAAGCGCACTCCGGCCGAGTCGCTCCGCCAGCAGTACACGCTGGCTTTCACCTACCGCAAGAAGGTGCCGGGCGGTCGGCTGGGCGCCGGCTACCAGCTGGCCTACAACCGCCTCAACCAGGACTCCACGGGCGGGTCCGGCATCATCATCGGCGAGGTAGTGCGCTTCGACGGTTTCCTGCCCGTCGTGTTGCGATTCGCCCAGGCCTTGCCGGAAAGCGTCGTGGTATATGAATCCGACTCCGGTTTCGTTTTCGACGAAGGGTTCGATTACGAGATCATCCTCGCCGAGGGCCGCCTGCTGCTGGCCCGGCTGCCCGGCAGCCGCATTCCGCCGGACGGGCCGGTCCTGGTGGATTACCGGTACCTGCTGTCCCCCGAATATCTCAACGTCACCTGGAGCAGCGGTGCCAACGTGCAGTACACCTGGCGCCACCTGGTCACCGTCTACTACCGCCGCTTCCGACTGGACCAGACCATCACTGCCGCGACGGCGCCGCCCCCCGAAATGGATATCGACAGTGACACCGTGGGCGCCCGGCTGCGCTGGCGCTTTTTCAACACCACGTTCGAGGTGCAGGACTATGAATCGACGCCACTGAGCTACACCCAGACCCGCGCCGACGCCGGGATCAGCTTCAACTGGTGGCGGCGGCTCCGTTTCGGCATCAACGGCTTTGTCATGAACCTGAACTACCGCTCCGATTTCGAGCCGCGTCGCTACCGCGG
The DNA here is from genome assembly GCA_016935015.1 of Acidobacteriota bacterium. GTDB lineage: Bacteria > Acidobacteriota > JAAYUB01 > JAAYUB01 > JAAYUB01 > JAFGRT01. The sequence goes on from JAFGRT010000183.1 coordinate 6,671, forward strand.
CGGCAATGTGCGGGTGGAGTGGCTGGCCGGCCGTGACCTGCGCCTGTTCGGCGACGGCTACCTGTACCACGACCGCTTCGCCGACAACGACCGCCGTTCGTGGCTGGCCCGGGCCGGCCTCCAATACCGCCTGCGCCGGTTTGCCCTGCAGGCTGATTACTCCTACGGGCACCGGATGTTCAATGATGTCCTGGATTTTTCCCGCTACTTTGCCGTATCCTTGCGGAGGACCTTCTGATGATGGCGCCACGACAACTATACCTTCTTCTCCTGCTGTTGGCGGCAGGGCCCGGATCCTTCCTCGCCGGTGATGTGAAGCCACCGAGTCCTGTCTGGCCGCCGCCGCCCGACACGCCACGCATCGCCTGGCAGGAGGCGTGGGATCAGGCCACCCTGTTCAGCGTGCATGACGGCTTCTTTGACCGGATCGGCCGCTTCCTGTTCGGCAAAAAGGAGGTCCCGTTCGAAACGCCTTACGCCCTGTGCCTCACCGGCGACCGGGTGGGCATCCTTGACTCCGGGACGGCCACCCTGTGGCTGGTGGACCGCGCCGGCGGCGACATCCGGCCCGCCGAAACGGGCCGGGCCGGCCCCATGGCATCCCCCGTGGGCCTCACCGCCGACGCCGCCGGACGCATGTACGTCACCGATTCCGGACGGCGCCGGATCCTGATCTTCGACACAGCCGGTGAATTCACCGGCTTTCTCGGCCAGACGGTGGCCTGGGAACGGCCGGTGGGGATCGCCTGCGATGCGGCCGGCGACCGCTTCTGGGTATCGGACAGCCAGCGCCACCAGATCGTCTGCCTGGACGCCGCCGGGCGGCAGACGGGCGTCATCGGCCGGCGCGGCAACGGGCCCGGCCAATTCAATTTTCCCGGCCAGCTGGCTCTCGACGGGCGCGGCCGGCTCTACGTGGTGGACAGCCTGAATTTCCGCATCCAGGTGTTTTCACCCGGCGGCGACTGCCTGCTGGCCTTCGGCACCGCCGGCGACCGGCCCGGCTCCTTCGCCCGGCCGCGCGGCATCGCCGTCAGCCGCCACGGACATGTTTACGTCAGCGACGCCCTGTCCGACGTGGTGCAGGTGTTCGATGACCAGGGCCGCCTGCTCATGGATTTCGGCCGGCCCGGCCGCGGGCCGGGGGAATTCGCCATGCCGGCCGGCCTCGCCGTCGACGGTGACGACCGGATCTACGTGGCCGATCACCGGAACCACCGCGTTCAGGTGTTCCGGTTTCTGGGAGAGCAATGAACCGCACACGTTTCATATGCCGTTCACTTTTTGCCTGCCTGGCCGTCCTGCTGGTCGCGGGGCCGGCCTACGCCCGCATCGAGGGCACCGCCCATGATCTGCGCAGCGGCTCCGGCGGCGACGTGTGCCGGTTCTGCCATGCGCCCCACCTGACCAGCGGCCAGCGGGCCCTCTGGAGCCGCGGTGCCAACAACCGGGTGTACACGCCCTACACCAGCGCCACCATGCGCGCCCTGCCCGGTCAGCCCGACGGCAGCTCCCGGCTCTGCCTCAGCTGCCACGATGGCACCATCGCCCCCGGACAGCCCGGGCCCGGCTCGGCCTGGAACAATTTTTCGCTATCCGAGCGGGCCAACCTGTCCACGGATCTGAGCGACGATCACCCGGTCTCCATTCACCTGCGCGCCGGCGGCGGGGTCGTCCGGCCGCCCGCCCAGGCACCCGTTCGCCTCGACGCCCAGGGCAAGGTCCAGTGCACCAGTTGCCACGACGCCCACGACGACCGTTACGATGGCTTTCTGGTGGACTCAAATGAGAGCTCCCGGCTCTGCCTGTACTGCCATGATCCCGACGGCTGGGACCTGAACATCCACTCCGTCTCCAACGCCACGTTCGCCCGGGAGAATCCCTGGACCACCCCCTATCGGACCGTCATGGAGAACGCCTGCGAAAACTGTCACCGTCCTCATCAGGCCGGGCGGCGGCAAACGCTGCTGAACCGGGTGACCGTCAACGACACCTGTCTCGCCTGCCATGACGGCAACTTTGGTCTGGCGGGTAACATCGCGCCGGCCTTCACCCGGATATCGAGTCACGCCGCCATTCACTGCGACGATTGCCACGCCTCCCACTCCATGATGCGGACCTCCGGTCATGTGCCGCCCGACGTTCCGGCCGCCCTGGGCTGGATCGACGGCGAGACCGTCGACGGGATTCCCCGGGAAAAGGCCGACTTCGGCTACGAGGTCTGCTTCAAGTGCCACGGCGAGAACCAGCCCCGCCGCCCCCTGATCCGGCGGCAGGTGATGACGGGCGCCGTCAGCCGCTCGTTCGCCACGGTCAACCCGTCATTCCACCCGGTGGTCAGCCCCGGGCGCAGCCAGAACGCACCCAGTCTCTACAACGGCTGGACGGTGACCAGCTACGTGCAATGCACCGACTGTCACGGCGACGACGAGGGGACCGGCACCCGCGGCGCCCACGGTTCCAACTTCCGGCCGCTGCTGGCCCGCAACTACGAAACGGCCGACTTCACCATGGAGTCGGCCGCCGCCTATGCGCTCTGCTATGCCTGCCACGACCGGAACAGCATCCTCGACGACCGCAGTTTCCGCGGCCATGTCCTGCACATCGTGGATCAGAACGCACCCTGCTCGGCCTGTCACGATCCCCACGGTGTGGCCCAGCAGGCCGGCGCCACCCAGCTGAACAACCCTCACCTCATCAATTTCGACACCGGCATCGTGCTGCCCGAGGATTCCACCGGCCGGCTGGAATTCCAGGACGACGGCGAGCAGATGGGCCGCTGCACCCTGAAATGCCACGGGGATAATCACCTGGAAGAGAAATATGATGCATTTACCATAAAACTACGGTGGAGACGATGAAGAAAAATTTCGGTCTGATCTGTATCGCCATCATTGGCATGTCATGCTGGTCGCTGGCCCAGTTCGAGGGAGAGTGCGGCCAGTCCGGCTGCCATGACACCCTGCTGCAGGGCCGCAGCGTCCACTCGGCCGCCGCGGACGACTGCGCCACGTGCCACGAGGTGACCGACGCCGACAGCCACGAGTTCAAGCTGGCCGACGACGAGCCCGCCCTGTGCTTCATGTGCCATGGCGAGGACGAGGTGACGGCGGGCAAGAACCGCCACATGGCCCTGGAGAGCGGCTGCACCGCCTGCCACGACCCCCATGCCGGCAAGGCCGGGCATCTGCTCAAGAGCGGGGAGGGCGGGTCCGTCTGCTTCGACTGTCACAGCAAGTACACCAAGGAATTCGTCCACGGCCCGGCGGCGGTGGCTTCCTGCACCGCCTGTCACGTGCCCCACGCCTCGGACCGCCGCGCCCTGCAGCGCCAGGCCCAGCCCGACCTCTGTTTCCGCTGTCACGGCCCCCTCCAGGCCGAGCACGAGCAGGCCAAACATATCCATTACCCCGTGGAGGACGGCTGTACCGAGTGCCATTCACCCCACGACGCCTCCCGGGAATACCTTCTGGCGAAGGGGGTTCCGGAACTGTGCGTCACCTGTCATGACGACAAGCTGCCGGGCGATGATGAGAGCGTGGCCTCGGTCCACGAGATCATCCGGCGCGACCGGTCCTGCGTGGCCTGCCACTCGCCCCATTTCAGCCCCAACAGCGGCCTGCTGGCCAAGGCGTCACCCGATCTCTGCTTCTCCTGCCATGACCGCGAGATCACCACCGGGCGGGGCACCATCCAGGACATCGCCACGACGGTGCGGCAGGCTGAGTTCGCCCACGATCCCGTGGCCAGCGGCTGCGACGGCTGCCACGAGCCTCATTTCTCCGCCAACGGCCGGCTGCTCACCGAACGATCCGCCACCGATTATTACGTCTCCTACAGCGAGGAGGCGTTCGGCCTGTGCTTCCAGTGCCACGACGCCGCGGCCTTCGCCAGCGAGAAGGTCATCGCCGAGACCGGCTTCCGCGACGGCAACCGCAATCTCCATTTTGTGCACGTGAACAAGGAGCGGAAAGGACGGAACTGTTTTTTCTGCCATAATGTGCACGGTGCTTCCCGCGAGCACCTGCTGCGGGAGAGCGTCCGCTTCGGCACCTGGGACCTGCCGCTGAACTACCAGTCCACGCCGACGGGTGGCGCCTGCACGCCCGGCTGTCACAAGATGTACCGCTATGAGAACCGGCCGGCGGAAGAGGAACTGTAACAGTCGGGTCGACGCGGCGGCCCGGGGGATAGCGGCCGCCGGTCCGTCTGGTCCGGCGGCCGAATCGGATCATTCGTGCCGCAGCGAGCGCACCGGATTGGCCCGCCCGGCGCGCCAGGCCTGGCCGCCCACCGTCAGCATGGCGATAAGCAGGGCCGCCGCACCGGCGGCCAGAAACATGTGGAACTCCAGGTCACTCCGGTAGGCATAGCTCTCCAGCCAGCGGGCGGACGCCCACCACGCCAGCGGCCAGGCCACCAGGTTGGCCAGCAATACCCAGGCGAAATATTCCCGCGACAGAAGGGCCACCACACTCCCCACCGAGGCCCCCAGCACCCGGCGGATACCGATCTCCTTGGTGCGCTGCTCGGCGGTGAAAGCCGCCAGCCCCAGCAGGCCCAGGCAGGAGATGAAGATGGCCAGAAAGGTGGCGTAGCGCAGGATGGTGCCGCTGCGGACTTCCGTCAGGTACTCCTCAGCCAACATGTGCTCCACGAAGCGGTATTCCAGGGTATATCCCGGCACCACCTGGCGCAGGGTGTCGCTGATAAAGGCCAGGGTTCCGGCCTGATCCCGGCCGGTCATGCGGATGCAGACCGTATCCTCGCCCCAGCGTGGCAGCAGCACCAGCGGATCGATGGCCCGGTGCAGGGAGCTGAGATGAAAATCCTTCACCACGCCGATGATGGTGGCCGACCGGTCCCAGATCCGGAACCGCTTGCCAACGGGTGAATCGACCCCCATGGCCCGGGCGGCGGCTTCGTTGATCACCACCGCATCCTGCCGGTCGGCCGGAAAATCCGTGGAAAAGAACCGCCCGGCCGCCAGGTTCAGGCCCAGGGTATCCAGGCCGGCCTCATCGACGCCCAGGACAGCGAACGAGGGGCCGGTGTCCGCCGCCGGCTTCCCTTCCCACCAGATCTTGCCGCCGCCGGTGGTGGATTCGGTGTAGGTGGGCGGCGAGTTGGTGCGGGTCACACCGACGATCCCGTCGTGGTCCGCCAGCAGTCGCCGGAACCGCTCGAAGCGCTGATTCAGCTCATTACCCAGGGGAAAGGTGATCATATGCTCCTTGGCGAAGCCGAGGTCCATGGTGTCGATGTAGTCCAGCTGGCCGTACACCACCATCACGCCGATCATGAGAGAGATGGCGATGCTGAACTGCACCACCACCAGGCCCCGCCGCAACCACGGGCCGCCGCCCAGCCCGCGGGTCAGTCCGCGCAGGATGGTGACGGGCCGCACGGCCGTCAGGACCAGGGCCGGATAGGAGCCGGCCAGCAGACCGGTCAGCAGCACGATCCCGGCCAGAAACCGGATCTCCCGCCAGGAAAAGACCAGGGACAGCTCCCGCCCCGTCATCTCGTTGAAAACAGGCAGAAAAAGCCAGGCCGCCAGCCAGGCCAGCACCGCCGCCAGCAGGGAGGACAGAAAGGCCTCCGCCAGGAACTGCCGCGCCAGCTGGGATCGACTGGCCCCCACCACCTTGCGAATGCCCACTTCCCTCGCCCGGCGGGAGGAACAGGCCGTGGCCAGGTTCATGTAGTTGACGCCGGCGATGAGCAGGATGAAGGCGCCCACCAGGGCAAAGATGTTGAGGTAGACGACAAGCCCGCCGCCGCCGAGCTCGGTGGTATGCATGTCCGTCAGGGCTTGCAGGCGCAGGTGGACAGTGCCGTCGGTCACATGCGGCTGGCGCAGACCGGCGATCTTGGCGGCCAGGGCCGTGGCCGACGCCCCGTCGGCCAGACGGATGTAGGTGACGTAATCGCTGGTTTTCCAGTCGTTCAGATCCCGCCCCCACAGCGGCTTGTACAGATCGAAGGGAATGAGCACGCCGAACGGGCGGAAATGGGTGTTCCCGGGAAACGAGCGGACGACGCCCATGATTCGCGCATCGTACCAGGTCTCCACCCGGAGCGTTTGGCCCAGGGGATCCGCGGCACCGAAATACTTGCGGGCCAGCTCTTCGGTGATGACGATATCCGTTATCTTCTCAAAGGCGCTCTCCCGTTTGCCGGCGACGAATTCCACCGAGAAGACGTCGAAAAACGACAGATCCACCAGGAAGACCGGTTCGGTGAAGCGATGGTCCTGGCGACTGATACTCCAGTAATGAAGGCAGGTCCGCGCCGCCGCCGCCACTTCGGGAAAATCCCGGGTCAGGGTTGGGCCGACCGCCGAAGGCGTGACGGGCGAATACCGCTGCGCCGGCTGGTCCGGCACATCGTATTCGCAATACACGCGATAGATGTTGTCGGCGTCTGGAAAAAATCCGTCATACGCCCGCTCGTGGCCGGCCCAAAGGTAGATCAGCAGGCAGGCGGCCATGCCCAGGGCCAGCCCGGTGATATTGATGAAGGAAATAAACTTCTGCCGGCTCATCTGCCGCAGCGCGATCTTCAGGTAGTTCAGGAACATGATGACACTCCAGGGGATGGTATTGCGCAGAAATCCGGGCAGCACGACAAGAACCTGACGCCAGTACCAGACCCGCGCCGCGAAAGCGCCGCGCCGGGCGGCCAGATCCCGGAACTGCTCTTCCAGGTCGCCCAGCGCCCCCGCGCGAATCTCGGGCCGGATGAGCCGCCCCACCAGCCAGGCGCCGAGGCGGGACGGTGCCGGTCGGCGCGCACTCATGGCTCTTCCTCCAGTTCCACCACCGAAATCCCGGTCCACAACTCCTGGTTCACCCGGTAGAGGTCCCGCAGCGCTTCCCGGCCCTTGGCCGTCAGGCGGTAGAACACCTTGCTGCGGCCGCCCCGTTCGGGGGTGGGTTCACCGTCGACGGTGAAGACATAGCCGTTCTTGTAGAGACGCCCCAGCGGGCCGTAGATGGCGCCCAGGTGCCAGTGCTGACCGGTTGCGCGGATGACCTCCTCGCGGATGGGGACGCCGTACGCCTCGTCCTGCAGCCGCCAGATGGCCAGCAACAAAACCTCTTCAATTCTGGATAACAGTTTCATGATGCCTCCGGATTTTATTTGTCTACGTTTTTTGAAAAAATTTGTTTACATTTCCAGTCATGTGCGGTGTGATTTTCGGTCCGCCCCGGGGAATCAATCCCTTCCGGGTTCGTCCGCCTGCGCTCGGACGAGCGGCGGCGGACAGGGCGAACCCGGGGGGCAGTCCGCCGCCTTCGCCGAAGACGGAAGAAGGAGGTTCCGGAATTTTGCCGATGACTAGTTTTTCACTCCGCCGCGGGGGAGCAAACCCCCGGGTTTGGCCAACCCGGGGCACAAAGCCCGGGGGACTAAACCGGGGGACTGAACCCGGGGGGACTAGTTTCCGTTGACCCAGTTGAGGAGGATGGCCAGGTCGGTGGCGTCGATGCGGATGTCGCCGTTGCAGTCGGCCTCGGCCAGGCTGACGGGCAGGGTGTCGATGTTGCCGGACAGGTAATCCGTCAGCAGCTGGACGTCAACGCTCTCCAGCAGCGTGTTGTCGTCCAGATCGCCGCTGCCCACCGGATCCAGCTGAAAGGCGACGATGCGCGTCTGCCAGTTGGTGCCGGAGGAGATGTAGTATTCCTGGGTATACCAGAACGTCTCGTCATCCACCGGATCGATGCTCAGGGTGCTGTAGTCGCCCCAGCGAGTCAGAAAGAGGGCGGACTGCGATCCCGTCCCTTCGATACCGCTGCGTTCGCCGCGGGTCAGTTCGTTCAGCGGATCCAGCGTCAGCCGGCCGGCATAGCGGATGGCCGGATACATGCTGCCGGAGCTCACGCTGTAGCCCACGGCGATGGCGCCGTTCCGGTCGGCGGCCACGCTGCCCATCCAGCGGTGGTGGCTGTCGGGAGCGAAGGTTCCCTGCTGATGGACGGCCAGGGCGCCGGCATCGATCCGTGTCTCATACCAGCGGGTGGACTGAATGCCGTCCACGCTGACGGTGTGGCAGAGATACACCGATTCGTGGGTGCCGAAATTGCGGTAGTTGGCCGGATACATCAACCGGCCGGCAAGGGAGTCGAGCGACCAGATAGATCCTTGCTGCGGAATGCTGCTGTAGCTGATGACAAACGGCGCGGTATCGGTATGGACCGGCCCGGTCCAGGTAGTGGCGGCGGGAGTGGTCCAGTCTACGTCGAAAGCCCACATATAGAGACGGTCGGCGGGCACGCCTCCCCATTCATCGGCATAAAAGGTGAACATGTAGTTGGGCGCGCCGTCCGGCGGCGCGGCCCCCTCGGCGTTGGCCGGCAGGATGGACCAGGCTTCCCAGGAGTTGTCGAAGATCGACTGCGCCTGCAGCGTGCCGGCGTAGATGTCGGGCTTTTTCAGCGCCCAGACCTTGACCCCCTGGAAACCGCCGCTGAACTGGAACATGTTGGCGGTGATGTAGATGCCGTCGGACCAGATGCCCGCCTTGGGATAATCGTTCAACAGCGTGTCATCGGCCCGCAGGGCGTATTGCCACCATTCACCGGTGGGATCGGACGTCTTGGACACGGCCACGGAAAAATAGGAGCCGTCCGTTTCCGAAGGATCCCAGGCGAAATCCAGGATAAACCAGCGCTCGTCATAGGGATCGAAGAGCACGATGGGATCCCCGTTGTTGTTTTCGTCGCAAGGCGTGCCGGCGATGCCCGTCCCGCCGAAAAAATCATCGAACGTCGTGGCCGAGATGAGCGCCCCGTCGCTCTTGCGATAGATGCCAATGGAGGTGTTCACCGCCTGGACGTAATACGTAAGCCCCACATCGCCCGTGGTATCGGGCGGCCAGCCGCCGCCGTTGGCCGACAGGTTCATGCCGGCGTAACTGGCCAGGGGCGTGGTGAGGTCCTTCTCTCCGGGCCGGCCGCGCCCGGACCAGCCCTGCACGACCGGATCCGGCTCCTGAGGACGGACCACAAGGGGCCGCTCGTATTCGTGCTCGTTGTTCTGCCGGAATTTGCGGGGCCCCGGCCGCAGGTCGAGCGGCGTCTTGTCGGCGTCCCGCCAGTGGCGGGTTGTGCCCTGAACGGTGATCTGCCCGGCGCCCTGCCGCATCCGCGGCGTCACCGGGCCATTCGCGCCGGCCGAGGGCACTATCACCCCAACGACCAGCGTCACCAATCCCACCAACACCACAATCAGCGTGATTCTGAACATCGATGCACCACCTGATAACTGATAACGAGCGGATTGTCCAGGTGCGACCGGGCCGCACCGTCAGCACTTCTTCGCGCATGCGTCTCGTAGCGCTGGATCGGGCGGCGTCATCCGGAGGGGAAGATGCAGGGGGGGGATGACTCGTGCACCGTCGAGACGTATCGGGCGCATTTTACAATTCCGCGGCACACAAGTCAATGGGATAGAGAGGGATAACAACCGGGTTCCGTCGGGCGGCGGAGCGGTCGCGGCGGCCCGATGGCAGGCAACGAGCCCGGCCGGACCCGGTGTGGGATCTCTTCCGGGCTAGGACAGATCGAGCAGCTCCCGGACCTTGGCCTCCAGATGGTTTTCGCCGCCGGAACCCACTTCCACATCCACGATGATTCCCTCATCGTTGATGAAGAACAGGGTGGGGATGCCCCGCACGCTATAGGCCTCGAACACGTCCTGGCCGTCGGCCACGGCGATGGGATAGGTCATGCCATAGCGCTTCAGGAATTCTCGCGTCAGCTCCAGTTCCGTATCTTTCTCCACTCTGCCCTTGTTTTGGATATCATCACGGTAGGTGCCGTATATGCGAGTAAAACCGATCATTTCCAGCCCTTCGGACTTGTACTTTTCGTAGATCCGGACCAGCGTCGGGATGACGGCGATGCAGGGCGGACACCAGGTGGCCCAAAAGTCGATGAGCACCACCTTGCCCCGCAGTTCATCCAGGGTCAGGGGCTTCGAGTTCAGCCACGTCTCCGCCGCCAGGGCCGCGGCCGGCTGGCCGATCAGGTTCATGAGCCTGAGCTCGTTTTCCAGATAGGGCTTGTTTTCCGGTCCGGCCTGGGCAATGGCTGCGGCCAGAATGGATTTGGCCTTTTCCAGGTCCCCGGCGTTCTTGGCGGCATGGGCCATCTGGCTGTAGACATACTTGACGTTTTGCGACATGGCCGGGGGAAGGGTTTCCGCCTCCACCAATCGCTGCCCGTAGGTGATCACGGCTTCGGGCGACGGCGCGCTGAACACCACGGCCTGATACGCCTCGTACACGTTTTCATCCACCGGTACCCGGCCGTCGATTTCCGCCAGGAGTGCCGCCGCCGCTTCGCCCTGCCCCTTTTCCACGAGAAGGGGCACCCGTTCCAGCTTGACCTGAGGCGCCAGCGGCGAGTTTTCCTCCAGCAACCGGGTGATGAGGACTTCGGCCTCGTCCGTCTTCCCCATATCCTTCAGAATCCGGATCCGGATCAGATCCAGGCGGTCGCCGTTGTGCCCGGCGAACCGCTGCAACAAGGCTTCCAGATCGATTTTTTTCTGTTCCTGCAGTTTATCGTATTCGTCCCGCGAGGTGATTTGCTGAAGATTTTCCTCAAATGTCTGTTTGATGGCGGCATAACCATCCCCGTACTCCCGGGCCAATTCCTCTTCGGAACGGCCGCAGCCGACGGCGGCGGCCAACAGCAACACGGCGGTCAGGATGCCGATCTTTCTGAACATGGTCTCTCCTTTGACATGATGTGTACGGCGAAACACCGAATCATACAGATAGACGGGTCACAACGGTCCGGAGGTTCGGCGAATTCGCTCCGGACTGCTGCCCCATCGCCCGGCGGGGCACCGCTCAGCCCGGTATTTCCAGTTCCCGGACGAGCGCTTCCGCCGCGACGGACGATGCCGGTTCATCGGTTACGGTGATGACGATCAGCGTGAGATCGTCCTGCGGTTCGCCGGCGCTGTGTTCGCGCACGTCGGCCAGGATCGCCTCCACCAATCGTTCCGGACCGGCCGGGGAATACCGCCGGACCAGCTCCAGCAGGCGCTCCTCGCCGAAAGGCTCGAAATCGGGGTCCTCCGCTTCGGTGATCCCGTCAGTAAACAAAACCAGGCAGTCGCCGGGATTCAACTGCGCCTGTCCCTGATCGTACGTCGCGTTGGCGAAGACACCGGTGATCAGCCCACCTTCTTCCAGCAACTCCTTCCGGCCGTCGCGGCGCAGCAAGATGGGCGGACAATGTCCGGCGTTCACGTAGTCCAGCCGGCGCTGGCGGGTATTGTAGACGCCGTAGAAGAGGGTGATAAAACGGCCGGCGGCCATCTGTCCGGCCATGACCTGATTCAGACGGGTGACCACGGCCCGGGGGGACAATTCCGGCCCCACCATGGCCCGGAAGGCCGCCTGCATGTTGGACATGAGCAAAGCCGCGGCCATCCCCTTGCCGGCCACATCGGCGATGAGGATCCCCAGCGTGCCGTCGCCCATGTCTACCAGATCGAAATAATCGCCGCCCACCAGCCGGGACGGTTGCCAAGCCCGGGCGATGGTCAGACCGGGGACCTGGGGGATCTTCTGCGGCAGCATCCGGCGCTGGATTTCCCGGGCCACTTCCAGGTCCTGGCTCTGCTGGCGGACCCGCAGGCGGGCCAGTCCACCAGCCAACAGATCGGCGGCCTGAAACAAAAAGTCGATATCTTCCTCCTCCAGTCGGGGGTCGGGATACTTCCGGCCCAGGGCCACCAGGCCCGTCAGCTTGCCGGCCATGACGATCCCCACTGCCTGCTCCAGTCCCATCCGCTGCCAAAGTCGAAACGCCCCGGGCAACATGTCGGCGCGCTGGAACAAACCCCGATCGTTCAACTTTTTTTCAGCCATCTCCGCATCCAGCACCATGGACTGACCGCGCTGGCTCTCCGGCAGGCCGATGGTCTCGCACACCCGGTAGGTGAAGTCATCCTGCTCACTGCGCCTGAACACCGCCACCACCCGGCAGCGCAGGGACGGCTGGACCGTTTCCGCCACAAAACGGATCAGTTGCCGGTCGTCCGTGTTCTCCACCATGAAATGACGGATGGCGGACAGGGCATTGGGATAATCATAAAGGCTGCGGAAAAAACGACGGTCCACGAAATCCCGTGCCCAGTTGTGCAGGGGATAGAGCAGCGCCACCACCGTCAGGATGGCGACAATGATCCCCCAGATATTTGTGACACCGGCCACTTCCACCAGCCCACGGCCGACACCGCCGGCCAGCACCAGAAAAACGACCAGTTCGATACCGGTCACGATGGCATAAATCACCGTCTTGCGGATGATGATGTCGATATCCATCAGGCGGTATTTGAATATGCCCACGGCGAATGAGAGGGGAATCAGGACGTAGAAAACCTTGCCCAGATTGAAGGTCAGGTAGTACATCTGCGACGCCAGCGGACTCTGCACCAGGGTTGCGCCCCAATAGAGCAGGCCCAGCAGAATCGAGCCGGACAGGGCCACCAGGGTTCCCCACAGCGGCCAGCGCAGCTGCCGCTTTTCTTCGTGACCGGCATGGCGGTAACCGAAGATGAGGGCGATACAGCTGAGCACGGGATAGGCCATGGGGATACTGACCAGCAGCAGAAACAGCGGCAGAAACAGCACAACGAAAACGAGCGGCGAATCCTGCTCACCGGAATGGAAATGACTGTACAGAGTCAGGGAGAGCAGCACAAACAGGTAATTCAGTGCCAGCACGATCAGGATTGTCCGACCCGGTTTCGCCAGCAGGGCCATCCCCCAGCCATGCCGGCGGATCGTGCGTACCAGCCGGATCACGACGACCGCCGCCAGACCGAGAAAAACCACGGCCAGCGCCAACAGCCACAGGGGTGCGCCGGCGGCGGAATGGCTCTCCGTGATCCCGATGGTGAAGCCCACAGGCAGGAAAAAAAGGATGAAAACCACCGGCAGGAGATAGATCCAGCGAACGATACGGGGATATTTGTCCAACAGCGGCAGCGGTTTGGGGAAAATCAGGGTCAGATGCAGGAAACTGGCCGGCAGGAAATAGCCAATGAATCCCAGCAACCCCGAGGCCACCAGGAAAGCCGGTTCCACCCGGGCCAGGGTGTCTCCGCCCAGCGCGCTGAAATCCGGCAGGGTGACAAAGGACATGGTGCAATAGGTGGTGGCAGCGGCGGCGGAAAACAGGAAAAACAGTTCCGCCCGCGGGTCGTTTTTCCGCCGCCAGAAAACCAGCCCGCCGATCATGAGAAAGGTGAGGGCCACGGCCATATCACTGACGATGCCGATCTTGGCCGCCAGCGGTGCCAGCGGGGACTCCAGCGACAACGAAACGGCCAGTTCATGGCCGTCCCGGCGCAATCGATAGGTCACCGTGTCGCCCGGCTTCAACCGGTCATTCAGCGCCTGCAATTGTTCTTTCTGGTCGAGGGGGATACCCTCGATGGCCACGATTTCATCCCCGGACCGCACACCCGCCCGATCCGCCGGCGAGCCGGGCGTGACCACACCCACCCGGCCGGGAATGGTAAACCCGATAAATGTGCCGGAAATGGTGGTGTCGCCCTCGCCGGAGGGAAGCTGGAAAAAAATCCCGGTCGTGAAGGAGGTGGTCAGGTCATTGATCCGCCAGCCGAGCAGTCCGAAGGCGAGGGCCATCAGCAGAGCGGTGGCGATCAGAATAGACTGGGAGCGCAGGGCAGGACGCATTGGCATGAACATATCCTTCTGCTAAAACCTGTTTCGATCTGGAGAAATTTATCACAGAATTGACGGTTACCGCCAGATCTTTCTCCCGGACGGCGCCCGCCGTCCCCCCCCCTGGCCGGGGTGCCCGGTGGTCTGGTGCTCACGCCGCCGGCGTTTCCCGGCTTTCTGCTTTTTGGCCCCCTTCCCGGCGACAGAATCGATTCGCAAAAGTGACAGCTCGCCTCGAAATCTGGTAGAAACCTGCCTCATACGGAGGTACAATATGCCCCGTCCGGCCGTTCGTGAGGCAGCCGTAACATCCGGAGATATCGCATGGCCCTGGCGGATGCAGAACCATCTTCACTTGTCCTGCGGCCGGCCGCACCGGCCGACATACCGGAGCTGATCCGTCTGGAATACGCCTGCTTTGACAGTGACCGCCTGACGGCCCGTCGTTTCCACCACCTCATCACCCGTGGCCACGCCGCCTGCCTGGTACTGGACGGCGGAACGCACCTGGCGGGATATATCCTGCTGCTGTTCCGGAGCGGCATCTCTCTGGCCCGGCTCTATTCGGTGGCCGTGGATCCGCGCCACCAGGGCCGCGGGCTCTCCCGACGTCTCATGACCGCCGGCGAGGAGGAGGCCCGGCGCCGCGAGTGCGCCTACATCCGTCTCGAAGTGCGACCGGACAACACGCCGGCCATCGCCCTGTACAAAAAACTGGGCTATCGCGAATTCGGACTGTTCCCCGACTACTACGAGGATCATACCGCCGCCCTGCGCATGGAAAAATGGATTTCACCGGCGGTCCATCCGCCGGTGACCCACGTTCCCTATTACGCCCAAAACTCCGAGTTCACGTGTGGGCCGGCGGCATTGATGATGGCCATGAAATGCATCGATCCCGGATTGAACCTGGACCGGCGTCTCGAGCTGCGAATCTGGCGCGAGGCCAACACGGTGTACATGACCTCCGGCCACAGTGGCTGCAGTCCGCCTGGTCTGGCCCTGGCGGCATGGCGGCGTGGTTTCGGCGTGGAGCTTTTCCTCAACGACGATGGCCCCTTCTTTCTGGACGGTGTCCGCAGCGAGGACAAGAAAGAGGTCATTCGGCTGGTTCACGAGGACTTCCTGGCGGAAATCGCCGAAACGGATATCGCTATCTATTTCGCCTGCCTGACCGTGGCCGATCTGGAAAAAACCTTCCAGTCGGGATCGGTACCGCTCGTTCTGATCAGCTCTTATCGCATCTATCGCGAAAAATTTCCGCACTGGGTGGTGATCACCGGCTTCGATTCCCGCTTCGTTTTCGTACATGATCCTTATGTGGACGTCATGGAGGAGAAAACGGTGACGGATAGTTACAACCTCCCCATTCTGCGACACGAATTCGAACGGATGGCCCGCTACGGCAAGAGCCAGCACCAGGCCACCCTCATCCTGCAACACCGAAAGGAAACACCATGAGCCAGCAGGTACTCATCGTGCAACGAGCCGGTGACCTGAAGTGGGCCTCCGCCGCCTACCGGGTGGTGACAGCCCGCGAATACATCGAGCAGGCGGAGTCGTTCCGTTCCAAAACCCGCGTCATCAACCTTCATCCCAGTTACGAATACATGGGTTACGGCTATTACTGCTCCCTGCTGGCCGAAGCCCGACAGCACCGGGTCATCCCCAGCGTCCGCAACATTTTGGAACTGAGCCAGAAGCGGATGTACCGGCCTTACCTGGCCGAGCTGGACGAGTTGCTGCAAAAGAAATTCCACCGCCTGGCCGAGCCGCCCGAAGGCGGATTCACCCTTTACATCTTTTTCGGGATTGCCGACGACCCCACGTACCAGCAACTGGCCCATCGCATCTTCGAGCTGTTCCGTTTCCCCATTCTGCGGGTGCAGGTCCGCCGGCGGGACACCTTGCGTCTCCACGCCATCCAGCCGGTCTCCATCGAAAACCTCAGCCAGGAGCAGGATGCCTTTTTCGGCTGGGCCCTGGCCCGGTTTACCCGCACCACCTGGCAGGATCCCAAGGTCAAGACGGCGGCCCGGTACAGCGTGGCCATCCTGCACGATCCCCGGGAAACCCTGCCCCCCTCCGACCAGCGGACCCTGCAGAAATTCGTACGCGCCGGCGAGGCCCTCAACCTGGACGTGGCCCTGATCCAGAAAAAGGACCTGCCGCGTTTGCTGGAATTCGACGCCCTTTTCATCCGGGAAACCACCGCCATGAACCATCATACCTATCGCTTCGCCCAGCGGGCGCAGCGGGAGGGCATGGTGGTCATCGACGATCCCGTGTCCATCCTGCGCTGCACCAACAAGGTCTATCTGGCCGAGCTGCTGCGGCTGAACAAAATTCCGACCCCTCGTTCCGAAGTGGTCAGCCGCCGGCGGCTGGGTGAATTGTCCCACCAGCTCCGTTTTCCCATGGTGCTGAAAATACCCGACAGCTCCTTCTCCCGCGGCGTGTTCAAGGTCGAAACCCTCGGGGAACTGAACACTATCGCCGAAAAGCTGTTTCACGAATCGGACCTGATCCTGGCCCAGGAGTTCATGTACACCCCCTTCGACTGGCGGGTGGGCGTCCTGAACGGCGAGCCGCTCTTTGTCTGCCAGTATCACATGGCCCGCAAGCACTGGCAGATCATCAACCACAAAAGTGACCGCGAGCGCTACGGCAAGTTCCTGACCCTGCCCGTGGCCGAGGCGCCGGCCGAGATGGTGGACACCGCCGTGCGCGCGGCGCGGCTCATCGGCGGCGGCCTGTACGGTGTGGATCTCAAGCAGACGGAAGAAGGGGTCTTCGTCATCGAAGTGAACGACAATCCCAATATCGATACCGGTGTGGAGGATCAAATCCTCAAGGACGAGCTGTTCGCCCGCATCATGAGGGAGTTTCTGCGCCGCCTGGAGCAGCGTTCCGGCTGATTTCCCTACAACTCCCCGAACTGCACCAGCGTCTTTGCCGCCTCCTTGGCGACGGCCGGATTGAGCAGCGGCCGCTGCATGAATTCCCGGAGCACCTGCGGGACCTGGGGTTCGTCCAACCGGACGATGGTGTCAATGAGCGCCAGCTGGACCAGCGGGGAATCCTGGCGGCGCAGGGCCGCCAGCAATCCCTGGCGGGCGGCGGCGTTCGCGCGGAATGTGAACAATGCCTCGGCGGCGGCCAAGCGGACATTAACGTTGGGATCTCTGTCAAGAGCGGTCAGCAGGGCCGTCACCACCTCGGGTGCCGGTTCGGTCAGGCGGGTGCCCCAGGAGATGGCTTGCAACCGGTCGGTGGCCGAGGATTGTTTGAGCATTGACAGGGCGACGGTCATCCGCAGCTGCTCCATCTGCTGCTGCATCTCGGCCAGGCGGGGATCCGGCCCCTCGGGCAATACGAGCGGCCGGGTGAGCCAGCCCGTGACCAGGACCAGCACCACCAGCGCCAGCTGCCAGGCCGGCGACAGGGGCCACAGATGCCGCCGCAACCAGTCACCCGGGCGAAAACGGGCAGCGGTGGGCTGATCGTCCAGCCCGGCCCGGTAAGATGCCAGCATCTGGTAAAAATTGGCGCGCAGTTGTTCACCGGGTTGCTCCTCCGTCAGGATGCCCAGTTGCTGCCACACGCGGGTGATCTCCTCCAGCTCGTGCCGGCAGGCCGCACAGCGGCGGCAATGCTCCCGCACCGCCGCCTGCTGCAACGGCGGCGACTCATCCGTCAAGTAGTCGGCGATTTGCTGACGAATCTCTTCACACGTCATGGCCAGTTTCCTTTCAGGTCCACAGCATCCGGCGCAGGTCCTCCAGGGCCCGGTGCACCCCCACCTTGATGGCCGATACGCTGCAGTCCAGCATGTCGGCGATTTCCTGGTATCTCAGGTCATGATACCGGCTCAGGACCAGCAGTTCCCGCTTTTTCCAGGGCAGCCGCGCCAGAGCCTGGCGCAGACGAACCACGTTCTCTCTTTTTTCCATGTCATCCGATGGATCCACGGTCCGGGCTACCGGTTCCGGGGCATCATCGGCCGCCATTTCGGGATGATTTTTTCGCAAATAGTCAAGATTCACATTACGGGCGATCTGGAACATCCAGGTGGTGAATGTGCGGCTCTCCCGGTAGGTGTGGCGGTATTTGAGCATACGAAAAAACACCTCCTGGGTCAGATCTTCGCTGAGAATCCGGTCACCGGTCATGCGCAGCAGGAAGTTGAACACCCTGACATGGTAGCGCTCGAACAGGATGGCCAGCTGCTCCACCTGCCCGTCCCGGACCATGGCCATGACCGACTCGTTGCTCAGCGTCATCCGGCGCCCTTCAGAGTGTGTTGCCGCGGCGGCCTGCCATGACGGCAGCGGCCGCAACGCAGGTTTTGGAACGTAATACTCCCCTGCCGAGCAAAAGTTACATTATTTACCCGATATTCGACACCTTCTTTCTGATCTGCGGGCCGCCGCTCCCATTCGCATCCGTCCGCGCTCAAAACAACGCACGGCCGCGCGCCGCAAACTCCCTGGACGCTTTTCCATTGCGTCTTGTCCCGCGGGCGGCTACAATGGACTTTCGCTATGCCCGACCTACCACAGGAGAAACAGCATGAGTAATCAGTGTCGCCCCGGCGTCAGCCGGCGGGATTTCGTAAAAGGCACCTTGCTGGGCGCGGCGGCCTGGCCGCTCTCCCGGTACGGCCGGGCGGCCGCTCCGGCCGGCGGCAAAACCCGGATCGCCCTCTGCAAGACCGGCGACCGCCGGGTCGGCGTCCGGCAGGTGATGAAGTTGCTGGAATTCGATCCGGTGGCGGGCCGCAAGGTGTTGCTGAAGCCCAATTTCAACACGGCGGACCCGGCCCCCGGCTCCACCCACAACGACACCCTGCACCAGATCATTCTCGAGCTGCAGCAGCGCAACGCCGCCGCCATTACCGTCGCCGACCGCTGCGGCCCGGCTCAGATGCCCGAGGTGCTGGCCGCCAAGCAGATCCCCGAGATGGCGGCCGAGGCCGGCTTCGACGTGGTGGATTTCGGCGCCCTGCCCGAGGCCGACTGGCTGCCGTACCATCATCCGGCCCTGCACTGGGAGAACGGCTTCACCGTTCCCCGCCCCGTGCGCGAGACGGAGTACATCGTCACCACGCCCTGCCTCAAGACCCATCAGTACGGCGGCGTGTTCACCATGTCATTGAAACTGTCCGTCGGCGTAACCCCCCGCCGCCTCATGCGCGAGCTGCACCGCAGCGAGCACATGCGCCGGATGATCGCTGAGATCAATCTGGCCTACACACCGCGGCTCATCGTCATGGACGGGCTGGAGTGTTTTGTGGACGGCGGTCCCATGACCGGCAAGAGCGCCCGGGGTGACGTGTTCCTGGCCGGCACCGACCGGGTGGCCGTGGACGCCGCGGGTCTGGCCGTGCTCAAGGAGATCGGCGCCAACGACGCTATCATGGGCACCCCCGTCTTCCGGCAGGAACAGATCGTCCGCGCCGTAGAACTGGGGCTGGGCGTCGGTGCTGCCGATCAGATCGAATTCGTCACCGCTGATCGGGAGAGCGAACTCTACGCCCGCAAGCTCAAGGATATCCTTCGGAAAAGCTGATGCCGGTCGAACCGGACATCGGCCTGACGGCCCCCCGCAGAGTTGGCGGCACGACGGTTCGGTCATTGACCGGAAAGGATCGATCACCGATGATTTCGTTACGGAACTTTCGTCTCCGGAGATGGCTTACGCCCTTGACGATGGCATTGGGTCTGCTGGCGGTCCTGGCCGCCGGCGGCCCATTCGCACCCGTTACCGCCCCGGCGGCCGTCAGCGATGGCCCTTACATCTTCCGCGACGGCCGGCAGCTGACAGTCTGGACGGTGATGGACGGACAACCGCAGGAGACCGTCGTCCCCCTGACGGGCGAATGGCAGCAGGTCTCCTGGTCGCGGCCGCACCTGCCGCTCCTCATTCCGGCCGATCCCCCCTCGCCCGCGGCCGATTCCTGGCCGGCCGTTGACCGAATCTTTGCCGTCAGCGATATTCATGGTCAGCACGGCCTCTTTTACCGTCTGCTGGAACGTCATGGTGTCATCGACGCTTCCGGCAACTGGCGCTGGGGTGACGGCCACCTGGTCATTGTCGGCGACGTCTTCGACCGCGGCCCGACCGTGACAGAGGCGCTGTGGGCCATCCACCAGCTGGAACAGGCGGCCCGCCGCCACGGCGGCCGGGTGCACTTCCTGCTGGGCAATCACGAGGTGATGGTGTTGCAGGGCGACCTGCGCTATATCCACGATAAATACAAGGCGGCGGCGGACATCCTGCAGACTCCCCTGCCGGAGCTGTACGGTCCCCGCTCGGTGCTGGGCCAGTGGCTGCGGACCAAACACGCCGCGGTCCGGATTGGCGACCTGCTGTTCGTGCACGGCGGCATCACGCCGGTGCTGGCCCGACAGTTCCCCGCTATCGGGGACATGAACGCGGCCCTGCGCCGGGGCCTGGACGAACCCGCCGACGGGATCGAAAACGACCCGGAACTGGCAGCGGTTTTTGGCCGCCTCGGCCCGTTCTGGTATCGCGGCTACCTGGAGGAACGGACAAATTATCCCTTGCTCCGGCCCGACGAGGTGCAGGATGTCCTGCGGACCTACGGAGTGTCCCGCATTGTGGTCGGCCACACTACCCAGAAACACGTCAGCCTGTTCCTGGACGGCCGAGTGATCGCCGTCGATGCCGGCATGAAACACGGCGACCGGGGTGAAGGGCTGCTCTTGCAGAACAACCGCTTTTTCCGGGCCGCCCTGAACGGCCGCCTTACGAAACTGGTTGAGGAAGAGAACGAATCGTCGACTTTCTGAGATCTTTCATACGAGGAGGTTCCATGCTTACATACCTTTTATATCCGTCCCCTGTCCGGCGCGTCGGCACCGGCCTGATTCTGCTGCTGGCACTGGGGTGCGGCGCGCTGTTCGCTGCCGACACCCTCACCGACCCCGCCTTGCGGTGGCAGTGGTATGACCAGCACGTCACCCTGAAGCAGCAGTCTATCTTCGGAAACCTGCCCTGGCAGTTCTTGGGACCCACCAACATCAGCGGCCGCATGACCGACGTGGACGTGGTGGCGCCCAAGGGCAAAAACTACACCATCTACGTAGCCGGTGCCTCGGGCGGCGTCTGGAAAACCGTCAACGAGGGCACCACCTGGGAACCGGTCTTCGAGCACGCGCCGTCCACATCCATCGGTGATGTGACCCTGGCCCCGTCCAATCCTGACATCATCTGGGTAGGCACGGGCGAAGCCAACATTTTCCGCAGCTCCCACGCCGGTTGCGGTGTGTTCAAGTCCGTCGATGCCGGCAAGACCTGGCAGCACATGGGCCTGACGGATACCAACACCATCCCCCGCATCGTCATCCATCCCGAGTATCCCAACGTCGTGTACGTGGCCGCTTCGGGTCACGAATGGACGCCCAATGCCGAACGGGGCGTCTTCAAGACCATCGACGGCGGCCAAAACTGGGAAAAAATCCTGTATATCGACGAGATGACGGGGGCCATCGACCTGGTCATGGATCCCGCGTCGCCGGACACCCTTTACGCCACCACCTGGCAGCGGGTTCGCAAAAAATGGAACGATCCCCGCAACGAGCCGGACTACGGCAACAGCGGCATCTACAAGACCGTGGACGGCGGTCGCGCCTGGGTCCAGATCAACAACGGACTGCCCGAAGCCCGCTACCGCGGCCGCATCGGCATCGACCTCTGCCGGACCCATCCCGAAATCCTCTATGCCTTTGTGGACAACTATGACATTTTGCGGGCGGCCGACCCCACGGAAGAGACCGACTCCTACGGCCGGCCCCGCGGCGACGTCATCAAGGGCGCCACGGTGTACCGTTCCGACGACGGCGGCGCCAACTGGCGACAGGTGAGTGAGGCCGACGATTACATGGCCAGCCTGTCGGCCACCTACGGCTGGGTTTTCGGCCAGATTCGGGTGGATCCGGTAAATCCCGACCGGATCTATGTCATGGGCCTGGCCCTCAACGTTTCCGATGACGGCGGCAAGACTTTCCGCCCCCTGCGCGGCATGCACGGCGATCATCACGGCCTGTGGATCGACCCGGAGAACACCGACTATCTGATCAACGTCAACGACGGCGGCGTAGTCATCTCGTACGACGCCGGGGCGAATTGGAAACACTTTCTCGACAACCTGCCCCTGGTTCAGTTCTTCAATGTTTCCCACGACATGGACAATCCCTTTCATGTGTACGGCTCCATCCAGGACCACGGCAGTTATCGCGGCACCGTGGATCTGGGCAACGGCCGGGACCATATCCCCGCCGGGGAATGGGAGCGGGCGCCCGGCGGCGAAGGGAGCTGCCATGCCATCGATCCCACCAATCCCGACATCGTCTATTCGGCCGGTTTTTACGGCACCATCTCCCGCACCAACATCCGCACCGACGAAAGCACCATCATCGTGCCCCGGCCGGCCAAGGGCGAGCCGCCTTACCGCGGCCAGTGGCTGGCCCCGTTCATTCTTTCGCCGCACAATCCGCGTATTCTCTATCATGGCATGAACTTCCTGTTCCGTTCCCTGCACATGGGCGAATCCTGGGAAAAGATCAGCCCCGATCTCACCTACAACAACCCCGATCGGCTGGGCGACATCCAGTACCAGACCATCTTCACCATCTCCGAGTCACCGCTGAAGTTCGGTCTGATCTATGCCGGCACCGACGACGGCCGGGCCCACGTGACCCGCGACGGCGGCCGTAACTGGCAGGAGATCACCTTCGGCCTGGAGCCCTACCGCTGGATTTCCCGGGTGGTGGCTTCAGCCTACGATGAAGGCACCGTTTACCTGACCCAAAACGGCAAGCGGGATGACGATTTCGCGGCCTACATCTGGAAATCAACGGATTACGGCGAAACATGGGTCAGTATCACCAACAACCTGCCGTGCGGTCCGGTGAATGTCATCCGCGAAGATCCCCGCAACAAAAACATCCTGTATGTGGGCACCGATCTGGGCGTCTATGCCAGCCTGAACGGCGGCGCCACCTGGCACGCCCTCCCCGGCAAGCTGCCCACGACGTTCGTGCATGACCTGGTCATTCATCCCGAGGCGGACATCCTGGTGGCCGCCACCCACGGCCGGGGCATGTACGCCCTGAACGTGCGCCACCTGCAGCAGATGGACATGGAGTTCCTGCGCCAGCCGGTGCATCTGTTCGCCCCGGAACCGGCCAAGGTGCCGCAACGGCGCTGGTGGCGTTTTGCCGGCGGCCGCGACGCCACGTTCCATTATTACCTAAACCAGGCCCAGGATGTCGTCATCCGGATCCTGGACGCAGAGAAGAACGCGGTCAAGGAGATGACGGTAACGGCGGACCGGGGCTACAACCTGGCCGCCTGGGACCTGCGGAAAGCCGACGCCGGCGAGGCATCGCGGCGCCGCTCCCCCTTCGTCGAGGCGGGCACCTACACCGTGGAGCTGACGGCCGGCGGGCAGACCGTTACCGCTGAACTGAAAGTTACCGAGTAAATTCGGTCAGATCACGACACATCCACTGCCGGGCGGCCTCCCGCCCGGCATTTTTCTGTTTCCGGTACAAACTCCCGGCTGCGCATACGCGCCATTTTGTGCCTTGCCATAACGTCGACGCATCAGCGACGGTCCCGGCCGGCATGTCGTGCCAGGGGCGGCCATCGCGGGTCTGCTTGGCCACGGGCTGCTGGGTGAGAGGCAATTGCGGTGCCACCAGAACCGGAGTCATAGCCATCCCGCCGCTGACCCGGGCTGCCGGTTTCGAGAAAACGGCCGCCTATGACACACCGCATCGGATCTGCCGGCAATGACAAAAACCGCCCGCCACCGGGTGGCGGGCGCCGAAACGTGAAGGAAGGTAACTCATTCATCCATCAAGGGATTACGGCTTTCGGGACCGGTTCTGTTTTGGCCGTCGTCTCCTCGCCGGACGGGACCGGCCGCACGACCCTCAGGTTCAGCTCTTCCAGCCGCTCGAAGATCCGCTCCGCCGGGAGATTGGCTTCCTCGTAGGTGAAACGCACCGTGTTGGCATCCAGGTCGAATGTCAGATCGATGACGGCACCCTCGAACTGGAAGGCACGGACAATCTGCCGGCGGGCATACCAGCCCAGCTTCTCCACCACCGCCACTTCCAGGGCGGTGACCCCCATCTGCCGCTCGTAGTCCTGCCAGGCCGCCCGGGACAGCTGAATCTGCCGTTCGGTCCGCGCGGCCATCTCCGCCCGGTGGGGCGCCAGGGTGACGGCCCGGTAGGCCTGCCGGCCGCTGCCCATGAAGAGCACGGCGATGGTCAGAGCCAGGGCCACCCAGCCGAAGTTGCGGCCGAGGAACTCGTCCGGTCCCCGCAGATCCAGCCAGAGCAAGGCCATGGCCGCCAGGGCCACGCCGGCGCCGGCCAGCAGAAGCCCTGCCGAATCCCAGGTGACGGAATTCCAGGGCAGGGTCAGCAGGTTCAGCGGCCCCAGCACCAGCAGCTGCAGGACCGTCGTCCAGAAGGCCAGGCCGTACCATTTCCGCAGAACTTCGCCGCGACCGAAGCCGGGCAGCTTTTCGCCCAGCCCATAGCCCGCCCGCCGCATGTAGCCGAACAGGAACAGTCCCGTCACCGCCAGGGACGCGGCCAGGAAGTGCAGGTAGCGGGGCAGCACGTTGGCCAGGAACATGGCGCTGAAAAAGCCCGAAACGCGCCCCCACTCCTCGGGAAAGTGCATCAGGTTGACGTTGGTCAGGAAAATCAGCGGCACGAAGAGCAACAGCACCACGGCCGCCGCCACCAGGGCGATATGCTGTTTTTTGCGGCCGGCGAATTTGTCCCAGGCGTACTTGTGGGCGTACAGGAGCAGAAAGGCCGCCATCACCAGCGGCACGATGCCCACCCAGAAGTCGCCGGTGAGGGCGTTGGCCGAATAAAAGTGCACCGTGTACAGCACATTGATGGACAGCAGCGGCGCCACGCCCAGCACCACGGCCAGGCTTTTGTTGACGGTGATGGTCTGGGCGATCTCCTGCGCCAGCCGGTCGTAGCGCGTGTCGGCCAGCCCTTTGATTTCCGCCCACAGCGTCAGGACCGATCCGCCCAGCATCAGGTTCACGAACAGTATGTGCAGCAGGAACGACACCACCAGCAGCGCCACCAGCAGCCACTCGGGCAGGGGCAGCGGCAGGGGGATGTCCCGGGGCACCGGCGTGCCCGATAGCAGGATCAGGGCCGGGTTCATGGGGCACCTCCTTCACCGCGCCGGTTTTCGTCCGTCCGGGCCACCTCCTCATGGGCCACCGCCACACCTTCGTCCTGGGCGCCCGGCAGGGATTCGTCGGCGTGCTTGTCCATATGGATGATGTAATCGACCAGGGCGTCCAGTTCCGCCGCCGTGCCCGGAAAGGGGGGCATGTAGAACCAGACGTTGTGCATTTTGGGGATATAGCTTTTCATGGCCGCCGGATCGAGGGTTCGGCCGTCGGACGACATGTCCTTAAACTTCGTGATGACCGAGTTGACACCCCGCACCGTGTGGCAGCGGCTGCAGGCCAGCATGAACACGTTGCGGCCGGCGGCGACAGTGTTGTCGGCGGTCACGGCCGGCGTGTCCACATACGTGGCGTGGGCCAGGAGGCCGTCCCGCCTGTAGAGCGGATAGTCGGCCATCCGCAGGCCGTTGGCGTACATGTAGTCGCCGATGACATAGGGCTTGCGGATGAATTCGCGGATGCGCTCGAAGGAGCCGAGAAAAACCATCAGGACAATGATGGGCAAAGCCATCACCACGCCGGGCAGCCGGCGCGGCGCCAGGAATCCCCACAGGGCGATGATGACGGAGAGGAGGACGGCCACCAGTATAACCGTCAGCAAGGAACTGTGCCAGTCCATGAAGGCCATGGTGCCGACGGCTGTCGGCAGGTTACCCACCATGGCATCGGGGATGAACAAATAGTAGTAGGCCGCCCCCACGGCGCCCATGGGCGTCCAGACCAGCAGCCACAGGGACGTGAAAGAAACCAGGGGCCGGCGCGCGTCAGGGGTCCGGCGGGCGAAAAAGGCCAGCAGCAGCAGGGCGAAGGCCCCACCCATCATCATAGCCAGCGGCGTCCGGAACAACAGCTGGGGCAGGTACAGGGGGTTGACGAAACCGCTGATGAAGGTCTTGTCCGCCGTCCAGCTGCCGGTGTCCATCATGAAGGCCAGGATGCCGACGATGATGGCCATGGTCAGCCAGGAAAAGATCACCAGGGCCGTGCCGAAGCGGATGTGGCGGACTTTGGCCGTCTCCGATTCGCCGGCTTTGCGCCACGTGAGGAAGTAGATCATGATGAAGACCACTTCCAGGATGAAAATGATCCACTCGGTGAACCAGGCGCCGTAGAAGACGCGGATCAGGCTGCCCAGGGAGGCCGGGTTGACCAGGGAGGCCGACAGCCAGATCCCCACGCCCGTCATGGCACCCACGGTGGTGGTGATGATGAAGCCGACGAGCATGATCCGTCGGACCACGTCATCCCACGTGGCCGCCAGCCCGGGATCGGTGCGACGCTTTCTGAAACCCAGGTATTCGAGGAGAACCACCAGCGGCAGGAATCCCACCGCCAGGGCGTGGTTCACCAGCACGTGCAGGATGGCGATGGTGGCAATGAGCAGCCGGTTGCCGAAGAAATCCAGGTGAAACAACGGAAAGTCCATGGATTGTTTCTCTCCCTGTTCATGGTGTGAAATGATGATTTACAGCCGAGCTTAAACTATAAATGAATCGGCATTGGTGTGCAACCGGATTTCCGCGTCGCCTGGCGCTACCCGCCTTCGCCGTTTGTATGTCGCTATGGCGCAACCATCGAAGGTGGATGAACGGACACATCCCTTTCCGGAAAGACGAGGGAATGCGCGAGTCCGATGGGAATCAGCGTGATCAACCTGATCCGCTCAGGGGCACTTGACTCAGGTGTCCACCGGCAGGCCGATGGAACTGCCCAGGCGGGTCCAGTCGGCCGAGACGTAGGTGATGTCGCCGATGACCTCGC